>JAPLBJ010000049.1 GCA_026392845.1 Actinomycetota bacterium | reverse complement strand
GGTGCGCCCCGTTTGAGTAAGCCAACCAGAGTTCCAGCTGGTGCGAGTTCAATGACACCCGTTACGCCCAATGTATTCAATCTCTCCATACACAAATCCCATCGCACGGGATTGGCAATCTGATTGATAATTCGATCCAGTATGAGTGCACCATCTGCGACGACTTCACCATCTTTGTTTGATATGACCTGAATTCTTGGAGCATGCGTAGCAATTGTTGCAGCGAGCGCACGTAATGGTTCCACCGCACTTGCCATATAAGAGGTATGAAAAGCACCTGCAACTGTGAGCGCTCTTACGCGTGAACCAGTTGGGGGATTCTCACCGAGTGCGGCAAGTGAGGATAAATCTCCTGCTGCAACAATTTGTCCGCCACCATTTTCATTTGCAGCGATAAGTCCTAAACCACCGAGTGCACTAATTACATCGGAGCGCTCGCCACCTAATACCGCTGCCATTCCAGATGGTTGTTGCGCAGCAGCTTTTGCCATCTCTGATCCGCGTGCTCGTACTAAACGCAGAGCATCTTCGTGTGAAATTGCGCCAGAGAGCGCAGCAACAGTTAATTCTCCAACTGAGTGGCCCGCTGTAACAGAGTAATTCTCGATCCTCAGTGCGCGTGCTGATAAGAGTCCAGCAGCGACGATAAGCGGTTGTGCGTTGGCCGTATCTTTTATTTCGTCTGCGTCTGCAGTTGTCCCTAATGCAAGAAGGTCTAATTCGATTGCATCAGACCAAGAACGCAGGAGAGATTTACTTTCGGCATCCTCAATCCATGAATTGAGCATTCCGGGAGTTTGGCTTCCTTGACCAGGAGCAATTACTGCAAGCATGGTTTGCATATTACGCGACTACTACTGAGTAAGTGAAACTATGAGACGCGTGCTTCGTGTACTTGCTGAAATTCTTGCTCAAAATAGTTAGGAAAATTTGGAAAATAGAGTTGGCTATTTTCAGCATTCCGCTTGAAAATGAGTTTTCCTAATTCAATTCCCATGAGAATAATTGCAGCAGGGAAGAGATCAAATGATCTCTTGAAGAACCATGGTGCTCCATTTCGAAGCATCCACTTTATTGATTCATGTTTTGATTTCATCTCAGGTTGAACAATCTCAATATCACTGATATTCCAGTACTTCTTGAGAATTTCTCTAAAATGAAAGGCAATCATTTGATGCCCCAACTTACTTGGATGCATACGATCGATATGCCACACCTTTCTTTCATAAATATTTTCAATTTTTCTAGTGTGTAGTACATGTGAATCGAACTCTCGGGCAACTGCATATGTTGCGGCATTGACAGCATTGACCCTCCGGCGCAGAACTCTGGCAAGAATTTGGGGTAAACGCAAAATTTCAGTGGGATCGTGGAGTTGCAAGAGCAAGATCTGAACATCGAGTTCGTCAAGGGAGGAGACAATCTTTCGCAAATTTTGATAAAAAAACTCAGGTGAAAAGCCATTACGGAGTAAGTCATTTCCGCCAACAATAACTGCTGCGATATCTGGCTTGTAATCAAGGGCTTTAGGAAGTTGAGTATTGAGAACTTCAGCTGATTGTGCACCTGGCCTTGAAAAATTTACATAGACAAGTGGATCTTCGAAGCTTTGGACAAGGTAATAGCTCCATCCACGAGAATTACCTTGTGAATCCATGTCGCCGATTCCATAAGCTGCACTGTCTCCGAGGATAGCCAGGGTTGCAATGCGCTCCATCTACGCCGCCCTAAGTCGATGCTTAGATTTTCTAATCTCATTCTTTTCTCCATGCAAGTTGAGCAACATTGCAACTGTTGAACTCCACGGATAATTCTCTGCTTGCTGGTGCGCTCTCATTGACAGAGAGGTATCAGCATTTCTTATTTGTAACATTTGCTGTACTGCATTAGCAAAATCAACTGGGTTACCGTTAGCAACAGCGCCAACCTGCTCTTTGGAGTTTAGTAATAAGAATTCTCCAACAGCACTTGTATTGGAGGCAACCACGGGTGTACCCGATGCAATTGATTCAAGGGCCGCAAGGCAGAAAGTTTCAATTGGTCCGGGTGCTATTGAAATATCAGCACTAGCCAAAATCTCTGCAAGTTTTTCACGATTTGCTATATAGCCTAAGAAAGTTACAGGAAGGTCGGCGCTAATTTTTCGCAGTTTCGAATACATGGGACCGTTGCCGACATAAATAAGGTGCGCATTGATTCCACGAGAGCGCAGTTCGCGCAGCGTTTGAATCGATAGTTCAGGCTTTTTCTCCGGTGACATACGACCACAATGCAATAGAAGTACATCAGCGCCTTTGAGCAAGGTATGTCTCAGCTCAGAGTTGCGCTTATTAGGGTGGAAATGTTGAAGATCTACGCCAAGTGGAATCCTGACAATATTTCGAGCATCAATTTGTTTGAACTCTTTCGCTGCAAATTCAGTTGTTGTAACAACATGCCTAAAGCGAGAAGCAAGTCTTCTGTTATGCCAATTCACAATCTTTTGGATTGAAAACGGCAGATATGTCTTTACAAGTCCGCTCAGTGTCTCGTGGCTAAAGACAACAGCTGGAATCTGCCGTTTCTCCGCCCATATTCCGATAGATGAAAGGGTGAAGCGATCTGAAACTTCGATGATGTCGGGTGTCAGGGTTACAAGAAGTTTCTTCAAATCGCTATTGCTTCTAATGATTCTGTAGCCGCCACTCGATGGAAGCATGAATGAGGGAACAGTAATTTTCCTGCCATGTGGGGTTTCTTCGCAAAAGAGTGCACTGCCAGGAACCACATAGGTGAAATCGTGACCTTTTGAAATATAGCCAGAACCAATTTGGTGAAGTGTGGTTCTAATTCCACCAGATTTTGGACCATAAAAATTTGCAATATGAACAATCTTCATGCGACAAGTTCCCCACTTCTTTTCGCTTTAGCACTTATAAGTTCGAAATAGTGATTGATTAGTTGTGAATTCACGTCTTCCCATGTTCTATGAATAACTGATTCGCGAGCTCGCTTTGTCATTGTCAGCAGTTCGGGACTTCTAAGAACTAGATCTACTGCGTGGTTGAGCTCACGTGAATCACTTGTATCAATCAAATACCCAGTCCATCCATGTTTTACTAGATCTACTGGGCCACCAGAATTTGGTGCGATAACTGGAACACCTGATGCCAGAGCCTCTTGAATAGATTGGCAGAAGGTTTCATGTTTGCCAGTATGAACAAAGAGATCGAGTGAGGCGTAATACTTAGCTAGATCTTCACCGCTCTTATAACCAACAAAAATTGCATTTGGAAGCACACTTCTTAGGCGATTCTTTGCAGGGCCATCACCAATGATTACAAGCTGTAAATCATCTCGCGAATCAAGAATCGCAAGTTCATCGATTCTTTTTTCATTAGCAAGTCTTCCAACGTATCCGACAATTTTTCTATCAGGTCGTAAACCAAGT
>JAPLBJ010000027.1 GCA_026392845.1 Actinomycetota bacterium | reverse complement strand
CAGAACTGCTCCAAGTAAACGGTCAATTTCGCGATCTGTGACTGCAGGCAGTGGCAATCGACCAACTAGATATAAATCTCCGAGTTCGTTGATTGCAAAAGCGATTCCGTACATCGAGGCATTCTTTTGCATGCACCAGGCATGCACACCGGCCTCGTTTTCATCAGGCTTTCGAATAACAAAAGCGTTGATACTCAATGAGTGGTCGCCTACAACTAAGGCGCAGTGAGTCTGCAATTTCTTTTCACCTGGAAGGGAGACGAGAAATGTATTGGAATCCTTCTTTTCGAAATCGAGATCGTGTGAATCTAGAAATTCTTCAATGACTGCTCGAGGATCAAGTGCTGCCATTTTTATTGGCCTGAGATAGAGCGCTTATCGCGTAACTGACTAAGTACTTGATCGTAAATATCTAGAGTTCCACGAGCTGTTGCATCCCAACCAAAGTGAGAGGCATGTTCAACTGCTCCCATTGAAAGTAATACACGGCGCTGTGGCTCTTGCAATAAACGAGCTAAAACCGAAGACCATGCGCGTGGATCGTGACCATCAACTAAAACACCTGAAATTCCATCGGCAACTGCGGTGCGCAATCCACCAACTGCTGTTGCAACAACTGGGGTTCCACATGCTTGTGCTTCGAGTGCTACTAAACCAAAACTTTCAGAATAACTTGGCACACAGACTAAATCTGCTGCGCGATACCACTGTGGTAATTCTTCACGAGAAACAGGTGGTGAAAATGAAACAACATCGGAGATTCCAAGCCAAGCGACTAATTCTTTCATTCGCTCTACTTCACTTGTATTAGCCCCTGATGCCCCGCCAATGATGAATACTTTCAATTTTGTACGAAGGTGCGGAGTATGTGAAACCATTTCTGCAGTTGTGCGAATCAGTAATTCAGGGCCCTTATGTGGCTGAATGCGCCCAACAAATGTAAGAACAAGAGCATCTGGTGCAATTGATAACTCTTTACGAGCCTCTACTTTTCCACCATTTACTTTGAAGTTATAGAGATCTACACCGGGTGTTACAACGTGGACAGTATCTGGATATGCTTCATATAAAGAGACAAGGCTTGCAGCCTCTGCATCGGTGTTAGCGGTAAGTGCGTGAGCAACGGCTGCAATCTGTGTTTCACCCTGTACGCGAATCATTGGTTCAGGAATTTCACCTTCAGCTAAGTTCAAATTCTTTACGCGAGCCATGGTGTGCATGGTGTGAATAAGTGGAATACCAAGTTCTTTCGCAACAGGCATCGCTACTTTTCCAGATAACCAATAATGCGTATGTATGACGTCGTATTTGCGTTCACCGCTCAGGGCTACTTTGAAATCAGCACTGAGTTCTTTGAAGTGCGCAGGAATTTCTTCCTTCGTTAGGTGCATTCCTTTTTGAGGACCAAAATGATGCACCATCACACCAGGTGATAGTTCAACAATTTCAGGCAAATCGGCATGATCACGGCGCGTAAAAATATCTACTTCAACGCCCATCGCAGCCATACGTTTTGCACTTTCGGCAACATAAATATTCATTCCACCAGCATCGCCAATACCCGGTTGTTCAAGCGGGCAGGTGTGCACCATCAACATTGCGATGCGGGGACTCATTGGATAAGGGTAACTTGGGAAAGAGCCTTTGTAATCCTAGAAAGCAGCGCGGAACTCTCCCAATACTTCGCCGCCACCTAGTACTTCCATTACTTCACCGCTGAGTTCAATTCCAAAGCGAGCAAGTGCACCAACCATAATTGGGCCATCTGTACGCTGTGAACCATCGAGAACTTTCCACGCAATAGTTCGACCATCAGGCAGAGAAGCAACCATTACTGCTTCTGCCCCACCTTTGATAAATAGTCCTGAAACTTTCTTCATCACACGCGTATCAAATGAACCCTCATAAAGAATCATTCGTGGATTAGCAATGCATGCTTCAACAATTTTCTTGTGGACAGGATCTCCAGATATTCGCATAGTGCGCGCTGCGCGAGCCATTCCTAAAGTGCTCATCGCAAATAGCGGTGCACCACAACCATCTGTACTCGTCAATTCAATCTTTTCTTCAGTAAGAATTTCGATCTCTTTCTTGATTGCAATTTGCAATGGATGATCTGCACTCTTATAAGTTTTTAGATCCCAGCCATTTGCAACGCAGGTAGCGAGCATTGCTGAATGTTTTCCACTGCAATTCGCTGCTAGAGATGTTGGTGGCTTATCTCCCCATGCTTTTCGCGCAATCTCTGAGATTGGTCTATCTGGTGTATTCATAAGAGCATCTGCGCCTAAACCAACGCTGACTAAATTTTCGAGTGCTACTTCTTGATGTTCATCTGTTCCACCATGGCTTGCACATGCAAGTGCCAGGTTGCGGCCTTCAAAATTCAAACCATTTCGTACCATCGCAACGGCCTGCATTGATTTGATTGATGAGCGAGGAAACATTTGTGCGCGAGGTTGACCCAATTCGAACAAGATTGAACCATCGGCATTGAGAAGCACCAGGTGACCGTAGTGTTGTGATTCCACCATCCCGCTGCGCGTCATGGTGGCAAGTAGTTCTCCGCGATTTATTTCTTGCATCTCTACTCCGTTTGGCGCTCTAAG
>JAPLBJ010000038.1 GCA_026392845.1 Actinomycetota bacterium | reverse complement strand
TTTGCATAAGCCATGCCGCCAGCGATAACAACTGAATCGTGACCAATTGCACGAGCAAGCGGGGTTAGAGCTTCATCAATTTGTTGCGCAAGTTCACGAGTTGGTGTTAGTACCAAGGCAAGTGGCTTGTGTGGTTTTGCTTGCTTGCCTGCAATGTTTGTCAATAGTGCTAAACCAAATGCAAGCGTTTTTCCTGATCCTGTTTGCCCACGACCCAAGATGTCATGACCAGCAAGTGCGTCTGGAAGAGTTGCAATCTGGATAGGGAAAGGGTGCGTAATTCCTTGTGAATTCAGTGCATTTGCAAGAGCTGGTGCAATACCAAGGTCACGAAATGTTGTTGTTACCTCTGATAGAGGTGTTGCATCGATCAAGTTTGCATCTGCAAGATTTGTTGAGATGTAGTTATCGTCTGCACCAAAATCAACAGCAGCATTACTATGTGATTTTGAATGTGCTTTGTAATCATCACGAGCATAAGCAGGTGAATCATTGCGACGGTCGCGAACTGGTTTCCCTTCGCGCTCTGGACGGCTTGCATAATGTGCATCACGTTCTACTCGATAGTTTGCTGCGCGAGTATCTGGACGCTCTGATGTCCGCGCGCTGCGTGTTACTGAAGTTGGATCAAACTTTTCGCGTTTGCGTGGATCAAAGTTTGGACGACCATCATCGGTTCGTGCAATCTTTGCTTTTACTGCATCACGACGATTTGTTGGTCGCGTATCTGACTTTTTGAAATCAGGGCGCGGGCTACGAGCTGGTGTGTTTTCGTTTCCACGAGTACGTGGAGCACTTGCTCGTTCTTCACGATCATTTACAAACTTCTTCGCACGGCTTACTGGTTTTTCAGTACGCGCTAGTCGTTCATCGCGCGCAGGGCGTGATGTTGAAGTTCGTGAATCAGTTGAACGCGGCGTTGTTGGTCGGGACGATGTCGTTGGACGCTCTGGACGAGTTGCCTTAGTAAAACGTGCAGACTTTTCGGTGCGTGCAGTTTTTTCTTCGCGTCCTTCATTGAAATCAGGATTCTTAGGCTTTGATGCAGTGAGTTCTTGATAACGCTTTGCGCGCATCTTTGATCGCTCGTTATTGCGTGCTTCTTTTTTGGAAACTAAAGATGAATCAACATCGGTGTAACGCTTTGTCGTTGGGCGCCCTGTTGCTTTTGCTGCAACACCTTTGCGCGCATTCTTTTGCGCAGTTGTGTGGCGAGGCTTTGCAGTGCCAGGCCCCTTGATAGAAGTTGAAGGTGCATCGAATGAGGCAGCGACTTTGGCTACATTCTTGACGCGGGGCTTACCGGCCTTGGCCGAAGCTGCGCGGCGGGCTTTTCCGGGCGCTGAAGTACGTGGTTGTAGAGACATAGAAATGCATACCAATCGAGACGACAAGCGCGTCTCGGTATGACCGGGGCTATCGGCGCTAGCTAATGCTTAGCGGCGGCCCGTCAGGGTGGTGATAAGACTCGCATGTAAGTGGCCAATTTAGGCTCACTTTGGGGGAAGTTCACTGCTGCGGGTGCAGCAATGGGTAAAGGATACCCTGCCTGAGCGTGGGTTGATTACCAGATCGGACCTTTGGGGAAAATGTCCGTTTTGTCCACTCTTCGCGACAATCTAGGATCAGATTCGTAGTAGTCAGTAGAGGCGGCGACGGTCGGCTCTGCAATACAAAACCGGTGAAAAAGGAATCAATAAAGTGGCACTAAAGAAGAAGACTGCAGCTACTGCAGGCCCACGCGTGTGGACCGTTGCAGAGTTGGGTGCTTTCTACACAGAGCACCGCAGTGAACTTCTTGCCCACGCTTCACGCGTATTGAAAGATTCTGCAAAGGCTGAAGAAATAACACAGGATGCACTGATCAAGTTCATGCTCGCTGCCCCAGAGCTTGAATCAACAGAGCATGCACTCTCTTATCTACACCGCACAATCGAGAATCTTTGCATCGACTTATTCCGCATGGAAGGTCGCCGTCCAAACCTCGTTGTCCTCGATGATGCAACTGCAGAAATTGAAGCTTCATGGCAAGACAACGGAGATCACTCCGCTGCAATAAGCGCTGCAGAAGATGCAGCAATTATTCGCCAGGCACTTGCAATGCTCTCACCAGCTGAGCGCGCAGCACTTGTTATGTGGGAAATGGAAGGTCGCAGCACAGAAGAGATCGCAGCAGAACTTGGTATCAAGGAATCTGCAGTACGCCACACAGTTTCTCGCGCGCGTGCTTCCCTTCGCCGCGTTTTGTCAGAACTCGTTATCGACGAAGAGCGCGGCCTAACAGCACTTGACATGCTTTCAACTTCTTATAAAAAGGCTGCAGCCCTTGCACAGAAATCTTCAAAGGTTGCACTCTCACTTCTTCTAGTTATTACAGCATTCCTTGGATTCAATTCAATGACTGGCCGCGAAGGTGTAGTCACTGGCACAACTACTGAAATTTCTTCAGGTGTTATTGCCGGTGAAAACAATGGCGATGCAAATACAACATCTGATCAATCTTTAGCAGATGCAACACCAAGTGATTTAGCATCTGCATCACCACTACCAACCGATATCGGTTTGGCGCCAGAAAAGAAATCTTCAACATCAAATGGTCAACTAGCTGTAAAGACTGCAAAGATTTCATTTGCAGGCCTTGATAGCGAGGGAGTCCCAACTGGTTACACAGTTGTTGATTCAACTGGTGTTGTTGGAAAAACACGTATAGCTCGCAATACACCTGTGCTCACACAAGAGGGCGCTCGCCTTACAAACCAGGCGATCACCTCCGTTGGGGGCCCAAATATCCTGCTCAACCAGACAATTACAATCGATGGAAATGGCACTACATATGTGCCTTCCGTCTCAATTGGTATCAATGGAAGCTGGACACCGTTGGATTTAGGCTCAGTTAGCAATGAGTTTGAGCGTCTATCCAATGGCCAATACCTTCTAACCTCTACAATTATCGTAGATTCCGCAATCTCGTCAGACTTCTTTATTGCAGTCGGTGATCGTGGATACGACCTCAGCACAGCTCCTAAGTCGGTTGTAACCCGCTTGTTGCTCAATGCTGGAAAGACTCAAGTTTTAGCGCAGGCCATCTTGGTCAACGATGCTAAAGGAGGTAACGCATGAAGCGTTCCTCAAATAAGTTTCTTCACCGCGTCCGGATACACGGTGGAGAATTTGATGCGTCAGCACGTGCGATGCATCGAGACGGAATGACTAGTTCATTCCAAGCCGCGGCCGAGAAACTCTCGATCGCGACAAACGAAAGGAAACAAATGTCTACAAAGACAACTTTCAAGCGCGTAGCGCTTGTAGCAGTTGCATCTATGGGCTTTGGTCTCTTGTCTGTTGTGCCTTCAAGCGCAACACCACTAGGCGATACGCTCGTACTTGATGTAACTGGAACAACTTCAGCTACTGTTGGAGTTGGCGAAACAGCCACTGCAGTAGTAACACAGAAGTTCACATCACTTGCATCTGGCGACTCAATGTCAGTACAAGCCGTACTTACAGATTACCCAACAGGTGGATCTGCAGCTGTTATCAAACTTGATACATCTGATTCACTCACAGGTACAGTCTCTTACGCATCTGGCACCTCTTCATCATCAGCTGGTGGCGCAAGCACAGTCGCTTACGTTGGCCATTCTGCTGCAGGCTCAATCATGGCTGCATACAATGTTCGCATTGTTGGAGCTCCAGTTGCCGGTACATACAAGGTAGGCCTTTTTGCTACTAAGTACACAGGCGCAACCGCATCTGCCGCATCTGCTCCATCACTTTCATGGACAGTTGTAGTAACAGCTGCTGATGTAAACGCATCTCCTGCTTTGACTACTTCATTGATCGCAGCAGGCGTTGCCACACCTGCAGTTGTTGATTCAGCAACTGTGTCTGGACCAATGGCGGTAACTTCTACACAAGCCGCTACTATCCTTGTTACACAAGCTAATGCTGCAGGCACAGCTAATGAATCAATGACAGTTATCGTTTCAGGTCCTGGAGTTGTTTCAGGTCAGTCTGGTAACTCGGGCTCACGCAGTGTCAACGCAGGCCGTGCTATCACCGTACAGAATGGTCATTCCATATCTGTATTCTCTGATGGATCATCAGGTGTAGCAACAATCACTATCACAGGTTCAACCTCAAAGGCTGTCCTTGGTGTAGAGACTGTTACTTTCTATGGTGCAGTTGCAACTATTACTACAACTGTCCGTACAGCTGTTGTTAGCTCACTTGGTGGAGCAACATCAGGTGCTTCAGCACTTGTTGCTGTAGTCAAGGACTCACTAGGAACAGTTATTCCAACAGGTTCAGTTTATGCGCAGAGTGGTACTACAGCATCAATTCCTGATGCAACTTGTACTTATTCTTCAACATATAAAGGACATGCTTGTTCATTGGTACCAGTAGCAGGTAAGACTGGTTCAGTAACATTCACAGTTCGCAATGCTGTTCGTGCAACTACTGTTGCAGCAACAACAATCTCAGCTGCAGATGTATCTGTAACACTTGGCGAGGCACCTGCAAAGCTTGCAATGTCATTTGACAAGTCTGTATACGGTCAGGGTGAAGCTGCAAAGCTTTCTCTAACTCTTACAGACAAGAACGGTAAGCCAGTAGCAAACGGTATCTACACAAATATCCTTGATGCTGACATGATCGAATCAACATATACCCTTACAGGTCTAGTAGATACACACACTGTTACTGCTGCAACATCAACAGGAACAATGGTTATATCTGTCAACATGCCAATTGCTGAAGTTGATATTGCTGTTACAGGCACAACAGGCACTGGCTTTGCGACACTTGCTGATCAGGATGTAGCTGTTAAGGCTGGCGTTGTATCTGTGAAGAGCAATTCTTCATCAGCTGCAACTGATGCTGCTAACGAAGCAACTGATGCTGCAAATGCTGCAACTGATGCTGCTAACGCAGCAGCAGAAGCCGCTGATGCTGCAACAGCAGCTGCACAAGACGCTGCTGATGCGGTAGCTGCCTTGTCAACTGAGGTTGCTGGTTTGATCGCTGCTCTAAAGGCACAGATCACATCATTGACTAACCTAGTCATCAAGATCCAGAAGAAGGTCAAGGCTTAATTAGCCCTGATCTCTAAAAAGATCTAGAACCAAAACCCGGTTCCCGCTTCGGCGGGGGCCGGGTTTTGGCCTTTCTATAAGTAAGATTTAGGAATGAAAATGACAGAATCTTTTGTAGCGCGCTGGATAAGTATTGGCGCAGCGCTAGTTACCTTGCTTGTAACAGCGAATGTGAGCATGGACCCTGTAAACGTTCCTAAGCTATTGCTAACCTCAGGTTTGGGCTTTGGAATGTGGGCAGTAGTTATCGTGTTCAATATCAAAGATATTTGGCGCAGCAATAAGCCATTGCTATTGGTTACGGTTATCTATCTAGCACTAGGCGTGGTTACTCTTTTCGTGAGTCATGCACCTTTTACGCAAAACTTTTATGGGGTTAACGGGCGTAATACCGGATTTCTGGCTTACTTAGCACTGACAGGAATTATGTTGGCAGCTAGCCAGCTACGGAGCAAGAAGAGTTTTACTCAAATTTTGTACGCGCTCTTTACCGCCGGAGTGATCAATGTTATCTATTGCCTGATAGCACTAAGTGGAAATGACTTTATTCCCTGGAATAATGTGTATAACAAAATTCTAGGAACGTTTGGCAACCCTGACTTTATTTCTGCTTTCTTGGGAATTTTCATCACTGCACTTGTGGCCTACGTGTTCAGACCTGGCCTGAGTTTGCCATTTAGAATTTCAGGAATTGTTATTGCTGTTATTGCGCTTTATGAGGTCAAAGCAAGCCACGCAATTCAAGGCTTAGCGGTAACGGCAATTGGTTTAGCGATAATTGGTTTTTACTTAGTTCGGTCATATTTGAAGAAAGATATTTTCACTATTGGTTACGTAACAGCCGTTGGAGTCGTCGGTGCCTTGGCGGTTGCTGGTGCGCTTCAAAAAGGCCCACTTACTCATTATATTTACAAGACGTCGGTTTCATTGCGTGGTGAATATTGGGATGCTGGAATAACTATGGCTAAACAGCACCCCATTACTGGTGTGGGTTTTGATACCTACGGTGATTGGTATCGCAGGGCTAGATCAGCTAGTGCAATGATTTTGCCAGGACCATCAACGGTAACAAATGCTGCGCACAACGTTTTTATTGATGTTCTAGCAAGTGGAGGCTTCATCTTTTTCGCAGCATATTTAGCGATATTTGCAATCGCGCTTATTTCGGTTGTGAAAGTAACGTTGCGTAATCGCTCCTATGATGCAATTTTTGTTGCACTGACCGGTGCATGGATCTGTTACAACATCCAAGCATTCATCAGCATCAACCA
>JAPLBJ010000008.1 GCA_026392845.1 Actinomycetota bacterium | reverse complement strand
GCTGTGCTGAAATCCCTCGATATTAAATGACCTCAGATTTAGAAATATCTGCCCATAAAACTGCCCATATTTGCCCATCGATTCCCCATAAAAACATCTAAATCTGCGACAGGTTATATAACAACTTGTACAAACATTTTTAGGCAAACTAAGCGTGAATTGACTTCACGAACTATAAAAATAAAGAAGAGTCGCCCTATAAGCCGGATCCTGTCGTTCTTGCGAACGGATCACCATCCATCTAGTTACGTAATTGCTTACGTAATCAAGCAACCTACCCGATAGCTCGAACGAGCAGTTCTCAAACGCTATCTATCTGGTCTTGCTTCAAGTGGGGTTTACCAAGCTATCTGCATTACTACAAATACTGGTGGTCTCTTACACCACCGTTTCACCCTTACACATTTGCATGTGCGGTCTATTTTCTGTGGCACTAATCCCGCGGATTGCTCCGGGTGGGCGTTACCCACCACCTCGCTCTGTGAAGTCCGGACTTTCCTCGGTGCTTGCGCAACGCGGTGATCCGGGCGACTCTTCACGCCAAGGATAGCGCGGGTATAGCTACTTACTCAAAATAATTTTTATCTACGCGCAATATGAACTAATCAGTGAGCCAGACAGTTGTATTTGCACCAATCTTGCCACCGACAATTGGGGCACTGGATAGAACAACTTTTCCTGCAGGTACTTTGTATGACTTTGCATTGAAGTTCATTATGCATTGCCAACCGTTAGGGCGTACGAAGTGAATAACTTCAGGATTAGTTGTAGGAATCCATTCCAACTCTTCACTTGTTTGCAATTTCTTTCGCAAGGCAAGTGCGTCGCGATAGAGAGAAAGTGTGGAACCTTTGATTCCATCTTGTTTATCTACCGCGTGTTTAGCAAACCATTGCGGTTGAGGAAGGTGGGATTTCTCTTGACCAAATCCAAATGATGGCTTTGTTGAATCCCAAGGAAGCGGAACGCGACAACCATCGCGACCTTTATCTGTGTGAATGAGTGCAAGGCCAGAAACTTTGCCTTTGACCATTTGTGGGACAACATTTCTAAACCACATTGGATCTTGCAGATCTTTCTCAGGAATATCTTCTACTTCAAAGAGTCCAAGTTCTTCACCTTGGTAGATATATGTGCAACCAGGAAGAGCTAAGAGCATCATTGTTGCTGCATTAGCGCGAGCAAGACCAAGTACGCGATCTAACTTGGCACTTTTGCCATCGGTCAGAAGCCATTCAATAAAGTTTGTTTTCTTTGGTAATCCATAACGGGTGGCATGGCGTACTCGATCATGATTATCTAGAACCCATGTAGATGAAGAGCCCTCTGATTTGGCAAGGCGAATGTTGTCGGAGATAACTTTCTTGAAACGACGTGCATCAAAATCTTCACCCAAGAGATCAAAGTTGAATGCTTGTCCTAGTTCATCTGGGCGGGCATAGAGCATGCGACGCTTTGCTTGAACGTATGCCTCGGCAACGGCTACACGTGGAGGGTTGTATTCATTGAATACTTGTCGCCATTCGCGAAAAATCTCATGTGTTTCATTTCGATCAAAGAGAATATCGGTGCCATCTTGTGCAATCTTGAAGGCATTCATTGATTTCTTTGCGATATGTAGACGTTTGAAATCTTTCTTCATCGCGTGTGCAACATCAACACGGAAACCATCAACACCGCGATCAGCCCAGAAGCGAAGTGTCTTCAAGAAATCCAGTTGTACTTCTCGATTATCCCAATTGAAATCTGGTTGTTCTGGTGCAAAGAGGTGCATGTACCACTGCCCCGGTGTGCCATCGGCATTCGTTGTGCGAGTCCATGCAGAAGGTGCAAAGTGTGAAATTTCATCTGATGGCGCAATCTCACCATTCTTGCCGCGGCCATCTCTGAAAATGTAGCGATTGCGCGCCGGTGAACCTGGTTCAGACTTTAGAGCTTCTTGAAACCAAGGATGCATATTTGATGAATGATTAGGAACGATATCTACGAAGACAGAAATATCTGCTTTATGAAGTGCCTTGAGCATCTTGTCGAAATCTTTGAGAGTTCCAAGACGTGGATCTACATTGCGGTAATCAGCAACGTCATATCCACCATCTGCTAATTCGGAAGGATAAAAAGGACTAAGCCATACTGCATCGAGGCTAAGTGATTTTAGGTAATCAATTTTTGAAGTGATGCCCTTGATGTCGCCAATTCCATCTGCGTTGGAATCTTTGAAGGAGCGCGGGTATATCTGATAAATCGCAGCTTGGCGCCACCAATTCTCATTCTTCTTCATTTGTTTATTTCACCGCTCCCAGGGTTATCCCCCGCATAAGTGTTCTTTGGAATATAAGGAAGAAAATTACTGATGGCATAAAGCCAATGAGTGCAGCAGCTGCGCGCGCTGTCGGATCACTGGTGTATTGACCAGTTGTTACTGCCATTGCAAGTGTGACAGTTTGATTATCGTTAGATGGCAACATGACGAGAGGAATCAAGAATTCATTCCATGTGAAGATAAAGAACATCGTTGCCAAGACAAAAAGTGTGGGGCGAAGCAGGGGTAGAACAATGCTTCGAAGAATTCTCCAAGGGCTGGCACCATCTACTCGAGCTTCATCGAGATAGCGATCGTGAACGCGCTTATCCAAACGAGTTTTATCGATATCAATGATGAGACAGACTCCACCATTCATAGTTATGGCAAGGGGTTGAGCCCCACCCATTCCACCACAACCACCAGTGAGTGTCAGAGTTCCCTGAAGAGTTCCATTGAAACGCTTTGCTGCAACAGCTGCAAAAGTTTCATATGTACCTTGCAAGATTCCTTGTGTGCCAATGTAAATCCATGAACCTGCAGTCATTTGGCCGTACATGGTCAGACCTAAGTGTTCTAAGCGGCGAAACTCTGGCCAGTTAGCCCAGTCGCCAACAAGATTGGAGTTAGCAATTAGGACACGAGGTGCCCATTCATGAGTTTGAAAAACACCGACTGGTTTTCCAGATTGCACCAATAAAGTTTCGTCATCTTTGAGTTTTGTAAGACTTTTTACTATGGCATCAAAAGATGGCCAGTTACGTGCAGCCTTTCCAGTTCCACCATAGACAACTAAATTTTCTGGATGTTCGGCAACTGCTGGATCTAAGTTGTTATGCAACATTCGAATTGCCGCTTCTTGCGCCCATCCTTGGGCTGAAATTTTGGATCCCGTAGCTGCATGCAAAATTCGTGAAGTCATATGGTTACCTTATCGGGCAAAGTACAAATAGATAAGACTTCTAACTAACAGCAGCCCTGCCCGCTTCTAATCGTGCAATTGGGACTCTAAAAGGTGAGCATGAAACATAATCCAATCCAGTTTTATGGAAGAAATGAATAGATTCTGGATCGCCACCATGTTCACCGCATACGCCAAAGTGTAAATCTGGATTTACTTCTCGGCCGCGCGCCGTTGCGATACTTACTAATTCTCCAACCCCATACTCATCAATTGTTTCAAATGGGGAGACTGTAAATATTCCAAGTTCTAAATACATCGCAAAAAATTCTGCTTCAACATCGTCTCGAGAAAATCCCCATGTTGTTTGAGTCAGATCATTTGTTCCAAAACTAAAGAAATCTGCAACTAGGCCGATGCGGTTCGCAGTAAGAGCGGCGCGGGGTAACTCAATCATTGTTCCAATTTGGATTGGTAATTCAACTTTTCTCTCGCGAGCAACTTCGCTAATAACTCGTTCTGCTGCTAACCGAGTAATTTTCAGCTCCATATGAGACCCCACCAGTGGGATCATGATTTCAACTATTGGATTAGCGCCCAAGGCAATTCGATCTGCCATCGCTTCTGCAATTGCGCGTACCTGTAACTCATACAGACCTGGTGAAACCAACCCAAGCCTGACGCCTCTGAGCCCAAGCATTGGATTTGATTCATACATCTTCTCAACTGCATCGAGTAACTCTTCATCTTCATCGATGACTAAATTTCTCTCGCGTGCAAGGGCAGTCTTGACTTTTAGATCAGGCAAATTTGGCAAAAATTCGTGAAGGGGTGGATCCAATAATCGAATGGTGGTTGCATAGCCATCCATCTCTTTCAAAATGTTATTGAAGTCTTCGCGTTGCATTGGTAGTAGCGCTGCCAATGCCTCATACATGTGCTCAGATGTCTTAGCCAAGATGACTCTTTCGATAAGAACTCTACGATCACCTAAGAACATATGCTCAGTGCGGCATAGTCCAATACCTTGCGCTCCGAATTTTCGTGCAATTTCTGCATCAAATGAGGTGTCGGCATTGGCACGCACTATTAACTTTCGACGTCGATCGGCATGTCTCAATAAGCGATCTACCGAGCGAATAAGTTCTTGGATACCTTCTTCACTGCTCTCATTAGCGCTAACAATGCCCTCAGTTAGATAGCGAACGATGGTTGAGGGTTGCACAGGTAATTCCATATTGAAGATCTCACCTGTGCTGCCATCAATTGAGATTATGTCTCCCTCAGAGATTCGAATCGATTTTATAGTCGCAAACTTTTCTTTTTCATTGACATCCATTTCTTCTGCACCGCACACTGCAGTTTTTCCCATACCTCGTGCAACCACTGCTGCATGTGAAGTTTTTCCGCCGCGGCTAGTCAATATTCCAATGGCAGCAATCATTCCTGATAAATCATCAGGATTAGTTTCACGGCGTAATAAAATTACTGGATCTCCCCGATCAGCCCATTCAATTGCAGTCTCTGAATCAAAGACAGCTTTTCCAACAGCAGCGCCAGGTGAGGCTGCCATTCCTTTAGTAATTGCTGATGGCGCATCTCGCTTATCGAATTGCGGAAACATCAACTGAGCAAGTTGGTGTCCATTTACTCTCAATAGCGCTTCATCCATTGTGATGATGTGCTCATCTACTAATTGCATCGCGATTCTAAATGCCGCTGATGCTGTGCGCTTTCCTACTCGTGTTTGAAGAATCCATAATTTTCCTCGTTCAACCGTAAATTCAATATCGCATAGATCTCTGTAATGCGTCTCCAATTTATACATAATGCCGCGAAGTTCAGTAAAGATCGCAGGAGAAATTCGTGCTAGATCTTCTAAAGAAAGGGTGTTTCTGATGCCTGAAACAACATCTTCTCCTTGAGCATTTTGAAGATAATCACCGTAGGCACCAGATTCCCCCGTTGCAGGATTGCGCGTAAAGCAAACACCTGTTCCAGAATCTTCTCCCATGTTGCCAAAGACCATGGTTCCAATATTTACTGCAGTTCCTAAATCATCAGCGATGCGCTCACGGCGGCGATACAACTTTGCTCTGTCGGTATTCCATGAGTGAAAAACCGCTTGCATTGAATTATCCATCTGAACGCGTGGATCTTGAGGAAATTCACTTCCGCTTTCAGTAATAATTATTTTCTTGAAAGTGGCAACAAGTCCAGAGAGTGTTTCAGCCGTCAATTCGTGATCATTCTTGACGCCTTGTTTAGACTTTGCATTTTCCAATTCTGTTGCAAACTTATGTCCATCAATTTCTAATACAGTTTTTCCATACATCTGAATGAGCCTGCGGTAGGCATCCCAAGCAAATCGTGGATTATTTGTTTGTTTTATAAGTCCGTGTATAGATTCATCGTTGAGGCCCACATTGAGAATCGTCTCCATCATTCCTGGCATTGAAAACTTTGCACCAGAGCGAACGCTTACAAGCAAAGGATCATCCTTATCACCCAAACGCTTCTGCATTTCATCTTCGAGTTCGCGCAATGCTTTTGTTATCTGTATTTCTAGTTCAACTGGAGCAACTCCGTGAACTAAATACTCTTTGCAGGCATCGGTTGTGATTGTAAAACCGGGAGGAACCGGAATTCCGATGCGCATCATTTCTGCAAGATTGGCACCCTTGCCGCCCAGTAATTCCTTTAGATCTTTGTTGCCTTCGCTAAAGGAATAGACGAATTTAGTGGACACAACTTTCCCCTTTGAATGATGTCCCAAAATCATATAGGATTTTATCAAAGCCCGATAGGCAATTAGAGCCGGTCTAGCACTCTAATTCGAGCGCAAATGCCCACGTTCATTGAGGCTTCGTGCTGCACGCAAACCATCACTTGGCCAGATTGAAATCTGCGAAATAGAACATGGCGCAACATCAGTATGGAAAATACTTTCAGCCGATGCACCCATTGCTAGTCGTGCAGCAATTTTTATTACAAGATGGTGTGCCACGACAATGACAGTTTGTCCTGGATATGTGTAGGCAATCTTTTCTAGACCTGCCTCAACTCGCACTGCAAGTGCGTCATATGACTCACCTTGTGGTGGTGCGATTGCAGTAGATGTTGTCCATTGCTCATATTCATGTGGAAACTTCTCTTTTACTTCCTCCACTGATAATCCATCCCATAAACCAAAATCACATTCGAGCCACAAATCATCAAAGATTGGTTCTAATTTGGTTGTCTTAGCAATTTTCTCTGCAGTCTGTCTCGTGCGCTGTAATGGTGAAACTATGAGAACTTCACCTTTTAATTTTATGGCTTCTTGTGCAACTAACTCAGCTTGTGCAAGACCAGTACTAGTTAGCTCTGGATCTAGAACACCTTGACCTGAGAATTTACGATCTGGTGTCAAAATAGTTTCACCATGGCGAATAAAGAAAATATTTGTTGCCTGCTCACCATTGCGCAGACGATCTGTTAGGTAGTTGAGTTGCCTTGGCGCTGATTGAATCTCGCCATCGAGTGCCTTATTAGCAAGGCGATCTGCATGAGAATTCAAATCTCTAGGTATCCATGAATATGTAACCAGTGATGGGTTATGAGCGCTGCGAGCATCTTGAGCCAAAGTGCGCATGTCAGCATGCTTTATCTGCCAACGACCTGACATCTGCTCAACGACTAATTTGCTATCCATCTTCACATCAACAGTTGCGTTGGGATCGAGTTTGTTTATCTCTCGAAGACCAGCAATAAGTCCGCTGTATTCAGCAACGTTATTTGTAGCTATTCCAATGACATCAAAGAGTTCAGCAAGAATATTTCCACTCTCACTAATTACTGCTCCATAGCCTGCAGCTCCAGGATTACCTCTGGATCCACCATCGGCAGTAAGTGTGAAATGACGAGCCATTTACTTCACCCGCACCAAGATGCAGCGGCATTCTTCACAGCGCACAACTTCATCTTCAGCTAAAGCAGCAATGCGACCAAGTTCGACAGTATTTACAGGAAGGTTACAACCCTTGCACTGACCGCCGACAAGGGAAGCAGCACCTGTGCCATTATTACTACGGATTTTTTCATAAAGATCAGCAAAGGTTTTATCTACTGATGCAAGAGTTTCAGAGCGCTCTTTCGCAATTGATTCAATCTCATTGTTCAAAGCGGCTAATGCATTTTCTTTGCGAATTTCAAGATCAGCAATCTCGGCAGTAAGTGCTTTCTCTTCATTTTCTAAATCGCTGATACGAGTATTAATTGCCTCTACTCGCATCATAATCTCAAGTTCGACTTCTTCTAATTCACTACGTCGAGCATTCAGGCTCACTACTTCATGTTGTAGTTGTTCTAGTTCTTTAGGAGATGCACTTCCACCAGAGAGGCGTGCTTCATCGCGGGTAATGCGAGTAACGATCTGTTCAACATCGGCCTCTGCGCGCAATAGCTCGCGCTTTACATCGCTAAGTTCAGTCTGGGCAGCAATGCGAAGATCGCGGGCATTATTGGATTTGATGATGGTGGTACTGAGCTCTAGAGTTTCAGGAAGAGTTTTGATCTTGTTTGTAAGCGTGCCTGTGGCAAAGTCGAAACCTTGAATATCGAGAATGCTGCGCTGGTCTTGTGGGCTGGCTTTCATGTCGCCTCCGACCATATGTTCATGTAATTGTTTGATAACCAGTAATTCATCGCTAACTCTAGTAGGTATCGCCGGCATTTCCAATTAGCCGAAGTAGAATCCATATTATGAATAAGCGCATCGGCACTTTAATGGCAATCGCCCTTATTTCAACCTCGTTGAGTATCCCTGCCAATGCCGCGACAAAAGCGGGATGGGTATGTAAATCCAAAGGTTTAGTTTCAAATTACCAAGGTAAGAAATTTACTTGTATAAAGACAGGCAAAAAATTGTTGTGGGACAAGGGCGTGGTAATTCCAAAAACTGTCGTTCAAGTTGCACCAGTGGCTAGTGCAACTCCAACTCCAAGCCTGTCCCCCGCAGGAGATTTGATCGTACAAGAAATTCGCTCTGCCCTGAAAGCGCTTCTACCGGTGGTCAATACCAACTCCGTTGACGATTCGTTAATTGGAGAACTCGTTGTTGAAGATGCAATCAATTTGAAAAACGTAGAAGCTACAAAGGTTTTGATGCGAAAACTTTATGTGGCACAACCCATCATGAAATTAGTCAGGCCACCTACTGTAATCTTGGGGCACTCAGAAGCCTTTGTTAAATCAGAGTTTTTACGACGTTGCTCCCAAGATATAAGTTGGGTAGGTGTTGGTGAATATGTAATGTCTAGCTACAACAACTGGGCTCTGGCTGGTTGTTTAGCTACCAATCCAACTCAGATCATTCCGATGCCAAAAGAAAGCGTTGCGCTCAATCACTTAGCGGGTGCCCTCGGAAGTGATATGGGTTACGTGGCGATAGGTTTATCTTCCAACACTCGCAATCTGCCTGGCTGGTTTGTCCGTGGCCTCAAAGGTGTAGTTGGCGAATACATGACAAGTATGGGTGAACCGCAGTGGGTCACTACCAAAAATGGAGCGGATCAATGCACAAAGAATTCATTAAGTGAATTGAGCTACTCGTACGAGATTACAAAGAATTGGTGCCAAACATCCCTTGGGCAGGGCGTTTCTCGTTACATGGTTGCCAAGAAAGGGCTTAAGGAGACTCTCGTCTTTATAAATGAAATGCAGCGGCGAGGAAGTTGGAGTGAAGCTGATTTTGAAAAATTCCTCAATATGGAGTTTAGTGAATTTGAAAGGTTAGCTAAGGATTACATCGTTCGTGAATCTTTAAATCCTTGAAACTGGTGGGCGCTGAGGGTTTCGAACCCCCGACATCCTCGGTGTAAACGAGGCGCTCTACCACTGAGCTAAGCACCCTAACGTCAGCAGTTATTTTCACACCTGCCTAGCTAGTGACGAAATCTTACTTCACAAATGCAAAAGTAGGAATTCGCCCGTATAAATCTGATGAATTAGAGGGCAGATATTGCAGTTTTGTAATCAGCAATATTGCGAGCATCGCCCAAACCGTTGACGATCTGCCAGCGAAGAATTCCTTCTTTATCGATGACAAATGTTCCACGTGTTGCACATCCATGTGCTTCATCGAAGACACCGTATGCTTTTGCAGCTGCGCCATGTGGCCAGAAATCTGCAAGAACTGGAAACTTGTAACCTTCTTTATCTGCATATGCGCGTTGTGCATACATTGCATCACAAGAGATTGCTAATAGTTGAACGTTATCGTTTTGAAATGGTGCTAAGTCATCGCGAAGTGCGCAAAGTTCTCCTGTGCACGTTCCTGAAAATGCGAATGGGTAAAAGAGAACTACAACGTTTTTTTTACCTTTGAATGATGAGAGTGAAACTTTCTCTCCGTGTTGATCTAATAATTCGAAATCTGGTGCGGCACTTCCAATTGATAATGTCATGGGCACAAATCTACCTTTTGGCTGACTTTCGTGCCACTAGACGAGTAGCGCACCAATCAGGTGCAATCGATAGCGTTGAAGTCTGGCTAAGTCCTGCAAGTGGTGCACCATCTTGAATATCACTTGGTTCAACATGTCCAGAGCGACCAATCTTTGGAGTCAATACCCAGATTGCACCACTTTCGCTCAGGTATGTCATTGCATCCATCAGTTCATCGACAAGATCGCCATCGCCTTCGCGCCACCAAATGAGAACTGCATCAACTACTTCTCGAGAGTCTTGATCAAGAAAGTCAGTACCTGTTATTTCTCGAATGCTGGATCGAAGATTTTCATCACAGTCGCTGCCGAAGCCAAGCTCTAGAACCAGCTCGTCGGCAGTGAAGCCCATACGCGATGTCACGGGTTAATTGCACCGAATAAGAGCCTCTAACGCAAGGGGGTAAGCAGAAAATATCTGTCCCATAGTGTGAATATTTGATGCATTTCAATTTCACTAACTGGCCAGTATCAACGAGAATATGCCTATGAGAGATAACTTCGAGGCACCCGATCAGATAATCGATCAACTCGTAGATATTGACCCCTCCGAAACCGCCGAATGGCATGCCTCATTTGATGCAGCCCTTGATCATGCAGGACCAGTTCGTGCCCGTTACTTGATGCTCAGTCTTCTCAAGCGAGCGCATGAAAAAAATATTGGTGTTTCCGCACTTCGCACAACTGATTACATCAACACAATCTCACCAGAAAATGAACCAGATTTTCCTGGTGACGAAATGATTGAACGTCGAATCCGCGCATTCAACAGATGGAATGCAGCGATGTTGGTTCACCGTGCGCAGCGCCCAGGTGTTGGTGTTGGTGGACATATTTCAACATATGCATCCTCTGCAGCGCTCTATGAAGTTGGTTTCAACCACTTCTTCCGTGGACAAGACCACCCAGGTGGTGGCGACCAAATTTTCTTCCAAGGACATGCAAGTCCTGGAATGTATGCGCGTGCATTTTTAGAGGGACGTTTTAGCGAAAATCAACTCGATGGTTTCCGTCAAGAACTTTCACATCCAGGTGGCGGACTATCTTCATATCCTCATCCACGTTTGATGCCAGATTTTTGGCAATTCCCAACAGTGTCAATGGGAATTGGTCCACTCAATGCAATTTATCAAGCACGTTTCAATCGTTACATGCACAATCGTGGAATCAAAGATACAAGCCAGCAACATGTATGGGCATTCCTAGGTGATGGTGAAGTAGATGAAGTTGATACTTTAGGTGCAATCGGTCTTGCAACACGAGAGAAATTAGATAACCTCACATTTGTAGTCAATTGTAATCTGCAGCGCCTTGATGGTCCTGTTCGCGGTAATGGAAAGATTATTCAAGAGCTTGAATCAATATTTGGTGGAGCGGGCTGGAATGTAATCAA
This sequence comes from Actinomycetota bacterium, assembly GCA_026392845.1. Lineage (GTDB taxonomy): Bacteria > Actinomycetota > Actinomycetes > Nanopelagicales > Nanopelagicaceae > Planktophila. Next base: position 69 of record JAPLBJ010000008.1, on the reverse strand, counting down.
GGTTGTATGGGGTCGCGAATGGGATCCACTATTGGCACAAGATCGCGAAGGCGCACTTGTAAACCTTAT
>JAPLBJ010000012.1 GCA_026392845.1 Actinomycetota bacterium | reverse complement strand
ACTCACTTGGTAAGCCCACTCGTTGCAGCAGCTACCGCACTTCGCGGAAAACTCTCTTCACCTGCGGATTTGTAAGGAGATATGACAATGGAAAAATTCATCAAGCACTCAGGTACCGGCGTTCCACTTCGTCGCAGCAATGTAGATACCGACCAGATCATTCCAGCGGTCTATCTCAAGCGCGTCACTCGTAGCGGCTTTGAAGATGGTCTCTTCGCAGCCTGGCGCAATGATCCAGAGTTTGTTCTCAACCAGCCTGCGTTCAAATCTGGCACAATCTTGCTTGCAGGACCAGATTTTGGAACGGGCTCTTCCCGTGAGCATGCCGTCTGGGCGCTACAGAACTATGGTTTTAAGGTAGTTATCTCATCTCGCTTTGCTGATATTTTCCGTAACAACTCCCTTAAAGGTGGACTTCTCACGGTGATCTTGCCGCAAGCAGATGTTGAGGCGATGTGGGCTGCTGTTGAGGCAGATCCAACGACTGCGATCACCGTAGATTTAGATGCCCGCACCGTTTCTTACGGATCCATCACTCATCCCTTCACAATTGATGATTACACGCGTTGGCGCTTGATGGAAGGCTTAGATGACATCGGATTAACGTTGAAACAGACTGATTCCATCGATGCATTTGAAGAAAAACGAGCATCACATAAGCCTGCAACACTTCCAATTCGCTCGTAGCATCTAAAAAACAAGCGTGAAATAAGGCTTTTCTCGCTCAGGGTGAGTGCAATCTGTAAAACTCTCAACTGCAGAATGAGGGTTTTTTACGCATAAAAAGTGCAATTTCTTTAAAATATTAAATTGCGACACGCCCGCGTTAATGTAGGCATCACCCCTATACCTAGTTTAAGTTTTACACAGGTTAAGCAAAAGCTTAATTTTGAGCGTAAAACTAAGGGGATTTTGATGAATAAGGCACAATTCATTGCCGCGTTGGCCCCACACTTCAACGACAGCAAGAAGGAAGCAGCTCACGCTGTAGATATCGTTTTTGACACAATCGTTCGCTCACTCTCAAAGGGTGAAGATGTAATGATTAACGATTTCGGTAAGTTCAAGAAGGTTGATCGCAAAGCACGTATGGGACGTAACCCATTCACAGGCGAGACAATCAAGATCAAGGCTTCAAAGAAGGCACGCTTCCTTCCTGCAAAGGGATTGAAAGATGTCATCTCTGGTGCACGCAAGCTTGGACCAGCTCCAAAGCCAGAACCAAAGGTTGTAAAGGTTGCAAAGCCAGTAGCGAAGAAGGCTGCTAAGAAGGCTCCTGCAAAGAAGAAGACAGCTGCTAAGAAGAAGCCAGCAGCTAAGAAAGCAGTAAAAAGAGTTGTGAAGAAGAAGGTTGTAAAGAAGGCTAAGAAGAAGTAATTCTTTTTCCTTTTCGAAAAAGGAGCAGGACCGGTAATTCGGTTCTGCTCCTTTTTTCATTTTGATTGCGTAAGATTGTAACTATGGCCGGTTATCACATTTCATATGACCCGCCCAAGGGTAGACCACTTGGCGTAAATCCAACTTTTAGAATTGGTGCCTTTGTCGTAATTCCAATATTGCGGGCGATCACTAAACGCGATTGGAGAGGTGCGCACAACATTCCCAAAAGCGGTCCAGTCATTGTTTGTAGTAACCACCTTTCTTACCTTGATGTATTACTTCTCACGCATTACTTATATAGAAATGGTCGTGCGCCTCGCTACTTAGGTAAATCTGGAATATTTAAAGTTCCAGTTCTTGGCAAAATTCTTTTAGCTGCCGGACAAGTTCCTGTTGAACGAGAAAGTAAGGCTGCAGGTGAAGCACTTGTACACGCCGTTGAATTACTCAAAGCGGGCCACTTGATTGGTGTGTATCCAGAAGGAACGCTGACCCGCGATACAGATCATTGGCCGATGCTTGCAAAAACTGGACTTGCTCGACTCGCCATAGTTTCCAAAGCACCAGTGATTCCAATTGCGCAATGGGGTTCTCAAATAGTGATGCCAACGTATGGAAAGAAAATAAAACTCTTTCCTCGCACGAAGATAATGATGCATGCAGGCCCACCACTTGATTTTTCACAATGGTATGGGAAAGAGGAAGATCCACAGGCGCTGGCCGAAGCAACGGCATATGCAATGCGAGCGATTACAGACTTACTTGAGCCAATGCGCGGTGAAAAACGCCCAGTTGAGATATTTGACCCTCATAATTCCACGCTTCCGCGTACCGGTAACTTCAAGAAGAAGAGATAATTAGCACCTATGCAAAAAGTAACGGTTCTTGGAACTGGAGCATGGGGTTGCACCATGGCCCAAGTGCTCTGCGATGCCGGAAACGAAGTACTTATCTGGGGACGCAATAGCGATGTTGTCAATGAAATAAATAGATCACACACAAATTCTAAATATCTTGATTCAAATGTATTGCCATCACAGGTACGTGCTACGACGGATATCAATGAGGCTTTTGCATATTCAAATTATTTAGTTTTAGCCATTCCTGCTCAGACCCTTCGTGAGAAATTGATTGAATGGAAACCGCTTTTCAAAAGCGAATCCACAATAGTGAGCACTCTCAAAGGTATCGAGATGAGCACTCTTTTGCGTATGACTCAAGTTATTGAAGAGGTAACAGGTTCTAAGCGAATCGCACTGATTACTGGCCCCAACCTTGCTAACGAACTTATCTTGCGCCAGCCTGCGGGAGCTGTCGTTGCAGCACATTCGCAGGCACTCGCTGAAGATGTTCGCACCCTTTTTAGAAATCCTTATTACCGTGTCTATACATCTGTAGATGTTTTGGGCTGCGAATTATCTGGAGCAATCAAAAGTGTTATTGCACTTGCTGTTGGAATTTCTATCGGCATGGAGTACGGCGAAAATACCCAAGCGATGCTCATTACTCGCGGACTCAATGAAGTTGCACGACTATGCGCAGCGCATGGCGCTGACCCACTGAGTGCTGCAGGACTAGCTGGAATGGGCGATCTCGTTGCTAGCTGTGGTTCAGCTCTTTCGCGTAATCGCACCTTCGGTGAAGTATTAGGACGCAGTGGTTCTATGGATTATGCGCGTGAACATGTCGCAAAAACAGTGGAGGGCGTAGCCTCATCCAATGCAATTCTTGAAATCGCACACCGAGTTGGAGTTGAAGTGCCTGTAATCGAAGCAGTTGCAGACATTGTCTCTGGCAATCTGACACCAGTTGCAGCCCTTCAGCGCTTGATGTCAATTACTACTGCATCTGAGAATTTCATCAAATGAGTAAAACACGAGTAGCCATTATTTGTGGCGGACGAAGCAGCGAACATGAAATTTCATGTATCTCTGCTGGTGGAATTTTGGCAGGAATTGACCCCACAAAATATGAACCAATATTAATTGGCATTACACAACAAGGTGACTGGGTGCTTCTTCCCAATGATTACGCTCTATTAATATCTAATGGAGCACTTCCTCATGTTGACCCAAGCGCGCCAGCAGTGGTTGCAGATATTGCAGGACTGAGTAGCCAAGGCAAGAATTTAGATATTGACATCATCTTTCCAGTTCTTCATGGCCCCTACGGTGAAGATGGAACTATCCAAGGTTTTTGTGAGATGGCAGATATTGCCTATGTAGGTAGCGGAGTTCTTGCTTCATCGGTTGCAATGGATAAATCATTTGCTAAACCAATATTTGCAGCCGCTGGAATCAAAGTTGCTGAGGGATTCGTAGTCACTAAAGAAGAGTGGACTAACGATAAGAGTGGATGCGCAAAGAGAATTGCAACTCTCGGCTATCCAGTATTTGTAAAGCCAGCACGTGGTGGTTCCAGTCGTGGCACGCATAAGGTCCATAACGCTGATGGACTTGAGAAAGCAATTACCGATACTCATACATTTGATCGCAAAGCGATTATTGAAAATGCCGTAGCTGGCAAAGAGATCGAGTGCGCAGTCCTCGAATTTGATGGAGCACCACACGCATCTGTTGTTGGTGAAATCAAGATTAGCGATTCTTTCGAATTCTATGATTTTGAGGCTAAGTATTTAGATGGTGCTACATCTATCGAATTACCAGCTTCGATTCCAGCCCAAGCATCGAAACAAATACAAGAAAGTGCGATCAAAGCCTTTGTTGCCCTCGGATGCGCCGGTCTTGCTCGCGTTGATTTCTTTTATACCGCTAATGGAGAAATTATTATCAATGAGCTCAACACAATGCCTGGATTTACGCCAACATCAGTATTTCCAAAAATGTGGGCAGCAACTGGAAAAAATTATACAGAAGTAATTAGCGCTTTACTGGCAAGCGCACTGACACGAACTAACGGTGTCTTGGGTAACTAGTAAGTAACAGGGCAAGTAAGCGTGCGTGTAATTCCTGCGACTGCTTGTACTTTAGAGAGAATTACTCGACCAAACTCTTCCATGCTCGGCGCTTCTGCGCGCATGATGACGTCGTAGGGACCAGTTACGCCTTCAGCCAAAGTGACACCCGCGATTGCTGAAACGGATTTAGCAACACTGGATGCTTTTCCAACTTCAGTCTGAATCAAGATGTAAGCCTGTACTGACATGGTCTTCTCCTTCTCCTGTGTACGCCAGAGGTTACATCCATTCATACATATTCTCTAGTGCGATTAGGCTAAGGCTATGAACTTCGATGAAGCGCAAGTGATTGCTGCTGTCGCTGCCATTTTTGGAACGACTCATAAAGGCGTACCAGTGGGTATCGGCGACGATGGCGCTGTTGTTGAGACAAGTCATAAGAGTGTTGTGACAACAGATATGGCCGTTGAAGGCACGCACTTCAATACGAGTTGGAGTGGTGCTTTTGAAATTGGTCGAAAAATTACAGCTGCAAATTGCGCAGATATTTATGCAATGGGTGGCACGCCACAATATTTAGTTGTAGCCCTTGCACTTACTGGCAACGAGAGCATGGAATGGATTGAAGAGCTAGCGGATGGAATCGCTCACGAAGCAAAAAGCGTAGGTGCCGTAGTCGTTGGTGGAGATTTAGCACGAGGGCACTCGAAAGTTATTTCAATGACTGCCTTTGGTAGCGTGAAGCATCTAATTCTTCGAAGTGGAGCAAAACCTGGTGATCGAATCTATTGTTCATCACTTCCTGGGTGGTCTGCTGCAGGCTATTTACTTCTCAATAGTGTAAGCACATTAGAAAGTGATGCATCACAATATGCACGAGATGAGTTCAGTGCGCCATCACTTGATTATTCAGTTGCACAAGAATGGATTCATGCCAAAGCTCACTCAATGTGTGATGTCAGCGATGGGCTCATCATTCAAGCCGAACAAATGAGTAAGGACTCATCAGTAAAATTCGTTTTTGATAAAGATAAGTTCGCCAATCATCCCGAATTCAATCAAATGGCCGAACTAGCGAGTGCCCTTGATGCCGATCCCTGGCAATGGATTTTTAGTGGGGGAGAAGATCACGTATTCCTGGCAACTGGAAAAGATTTAGATGGCTTTGTTGTTGGCCGTGTAGAAGCAGGCTCAGGCGTAGAAGGTCTAGAAATGAAAAAAGCGCCAGATACCTGGCGCCATTTCAATTGAAAAAAATTAGCGAGAAACTTTTCCTGCCTTGAGGCATGAAGTACAAACGTTTTGACGCTTTGTTCCGCCACCAACAAGAGTGCGTACGCGTTGAATATTTGGATTCCAGCGACGACGAGTCTTTACCTGAGAGTGTGAAACGTTATTGCCAAAGCTGGGCCCTTTGCCACAGATATCGCATGTTGATGCCACAGCAGTACTCCTTTTATTTATTTGCCAGATTTGTCGCTAGCGTCAATTACTAAGGCGCAAGATTAGCGTGAGGCTACCCCCGATGGCTAATCGCAGGCGTGGGCGCAGCGCTATTGCGCTCATGAGCGCCCATAGTGAGGCAGAATCATAGACATGGCCGATCTCGAAACACGACTCACCAATGTGGTGGGAGATCGCACCGCGAAAGTCCTTTCGACAACTTTTGATATGAAAGAGGTTGGCGATTTATTGCGCCATTACCCACGCCGTTATGTTGTTCGAGGCGAACTCACCGATATTTCTACATTGCAGGAAGGTGATGAAGTAACCATTTTGGCCCAAGTTCACAGCGCTTCAAATCGCAGATTGCAGGGACGCAAGGGGAGTATTTTTGAAGTAATCGTCACTGATGGAAGCGCAAAACTCTCACTCACCTTCTTCAATCAAGCGTGGAGAGAGAAAGAATTACGAGTTGGCAGACAGGGACTCTTTGCAGGCAAGGTCGGCCTCTTCAATGGAAAGCGCCAACTTGCTCACCCTGATTACGAAATGATTCCCGATGGCAGCGATGTCGATAGTGCGGTGGAAGATTTTGCAGGAAAGTACTTACCTGTTTATCCCGCATCATCGAAGTTGCCATCATGGAAGATTGCGCAATGTATGGAATTAGTAATCGATTCACTCGATGAACTCCAAGATTTCTTACCTGAAAAAATTAGAGAAAAGCATTCTTATCCCACCTTGCAACAAGCGCTGATTCAACTTCATAAACCAATGGATTTAGATAGTGCTGAGCTATCGCGGGAACGATTGACCTTCGATGAGGCATTTCTATTACAACTCCTTCTTGTGCTTCGACGCAACGAATTACGAAAACTTCACACTCAATCCCGAGCACCTAAACCAGGGGGAATATTGGATGCATTTGATGCCTCCCTGCCTTTCCAACTCACAGGTGGTCAGATAGAAGTGTGCAAAGAAATTGAGAGTGATTTAGCGCAGTCACATCCCATGCATCGCCTACTTCAAGGCGAAGTTGGATCTGGTAAAACTATTGTCGCTCTTCGCGCGATGTTATCCGTTATTGATAGTGGTGGTCAGGCAGCACTTCTTGCACCTACAGAAGTATTGGCCGCCCAACATATAAGAACTTTTGAAAAATTACTTGGAACATTGGGACACGGTGGAATGCTTGGAGCACCAGAGCATTCAACGCAAGTTACTTTGATAACTGGATCTCAAAGCGCTGCAGCACGCAAAGAAGCACTTGCACTTGCGGCCTCTGGGGATGCTGGAATAGTTATTGGCACGCACGCACTCCTTGGTGAAAAAGTTGAGTTCAAAGATTTAGGTCTTATTGTTGTTGACGAGCAACACAGATTTGGTGTGGAACAAAGAGATGCACTAAAAGAAAAAGCAGAGAAACCTCCGCATCTACTTGTTATGACTGCAACACCGATCCCACGAACAGTTGCAATGACAGTCTTTGGTGATTTAGATGTTTCCACACTTCGCGAACTACCACTTGGCAGGCAACCAATTACAACTCACGTAGTCCCAGTATTAGAAAAACCAGCATTTGTTGAACGTGCGTGGAGCCGAATCAAAGAAGAAGTAGCGATGGGGCATCAGGCATACATTGTTGCACCGCGTATTAGTGCAACTTCTAATGAAGATGCAGATATGGATTTTCTCTTTGGCGAGACTACAAGTGACCTAGCTTCCGTTGAGGAGCTTGCTCCCAAACTACACGGTGGGCCATTGGCAGGGCTGCGAGTAGCCATGTTGCATGGGCGAATGGGCACTGATGATAAAGATTCAACAATGAAAGCATTTGCAGCCGGTGAGATAGATGTACTCGTTTCAACAACAGTTATTGAAGTTGGTGTCGACGTTGCTAATGCAACAGTGATGGTCATCATGGATGCAGACCGCTTCGGCGTCTCACAACTTCATCAGTTGCGTGGCCGTGTTGGGCGAGGAACATCTCCTGGTTTATGTTTACTGGTGAGCAGCGCGCCAATTGAATCACCTGCAAGAATGCGTCTTGAGGCCGTGGCATCAACACTCGATGGCTTCGAACTCTCACGAATAGATCTGGATCAAAGGCGCGAAGGTGATGTTTTAGGAAGTAATCAATCAGGAACACGATCGCATTTGCGGCTCTTGAGAGTATTACGAGATGAAGATCTGATTGAGAGTGCACGAAATGATGCGAGCGAGCTCGTGGATACCGATAGTGATTTGAGCGCCTATCCTTTGCTGCAAGCCGAACTAAAAGTTCTGCAAGCCGATGAAGCGGTCGACTATCTAGATAAGGGTTAGCACCAATGAGAATTATTGCCGGTGTTGCAAAAGGGCGAACGCTTTCGACTGTCTCAGGTGCAACGAGACCGACTTCTGATCGTGCGCGCGAGGGTTTGTTTTCATCCCTTACATCGGAGTTCGGAGATTTTCTAGGACTTCATGTCCTCGATCTCTTCGCGGGCTCGGGAGCTGTTGGATTTGAAGCACTATCGCGTGGAGCAACTCTTGTTCATGGTGTTGAGAAAGAGAGTGATGCGATAAAAACTATTACAACAAATAGTGAAATAGTTGCTAAAGCTGGACCAACAGGCAAGTTTCATCTCTACTCGATCTCAGTTCAAAGATTTGTAACCGACCCTGCTCATGATCAATATCATCTGATTTACATTGATCCACCGTATGATTTTCCGAGTTCCGAATTAGAAGAAATCTTGCGATTACTTGCACAAGGAAATTTTCTAAAAAGTGATGCATTTATTGCAGTAGAGCGCAGAGCCAAAGGTGGAAAATTCACATGGCCAGAGTCTTATGAGCCAGTGCGTGAACGAAATTATGGACAGGCCACCATTTACTACGCTAATGCCGCCTCCATCACGCCTGAGAATGGATAACACGGGCATCTCTTGCTAGCGTTTCACCCATGAAGCGCGCCGTATGTCCAGGATCTTTTGATCCAATCACCTATGGCCACCTCGACATCATTGAACGTGCGAGTGCTCATTTTGATCAAGTCGTCGTCGCAGTTCTAGAAAATCGCACGAAGGCAAGCCTTTTCACTGTTGCGGAGCGCATTGAAATGATTCGCAAAACCACCTCAAAATTCTCAAATGTAATCGTGGATTCTTGGAGTGGGCTTCTAGTTGATTATTGCAAAACTAATTCAGTACAGGCAATAGTCAAAGGCCTTCGGGCAGTAACTGACTTTGATTATGAGCTACAAATGGCACAAGTAAATTTACAATCAGGTATTGAAACTATGTTTATGGCAACTGCGCCTGCGCATTCATTTTTATCATCATCACTCGTCAAAGAGCTTGCCCACTACGGTGGAGATGTCTCTTCGATGGTTCCAACAAATGTCAATGCAGCACTCAAAGCACAAGTAGCAAGGAAATAGCCATGGACTCAGTAGAGAAACTAACTTCTGCAATAACAATGGTGGAAGAAGCGCGTGGGGTTCCACTTTCTGCATCATGCGTCGTCCACCGCGGTGAGATGCTTGAGATACTCGATGGAGCGCGCGCTTCGCTACCTACCGATTTAGAAGATGCTGAAGCAATTATTTCTTCGCGCGATTCAATTATTGAAGATGGTCGAATTAGTGCAGACACTCTCATTGCAAATGCCCGTGAAGAAGTTTCACGAATGGTTGAACAGACTTCAATCGTTGCGGCAGCACGCGATGAGGCGAAAAAGATTCTCGATGATGCTCGTGTGATTGCTGAAGAAGAACGAGCTCAAGTTGAGGAATATATCGATGGTCGCCTAGCAACACTTGAAGTAATCCTCAATAAGACAATGGATGCTGTTGCGCGAGGACGAGATCGCCTCGCTGGTGCTAACGATAAAGATGTACTTTCGCAATTAGCAGACGAAAACTAATTCTTCGCTCATGCCTCGTCCATCTGAGATATATAAGTTTAATACCTATGAACTTCCACGCCGTGCGGGGGAGATGAAAGAGTATGAGCTCGATTTAGTACTCCAAGAACCTGTTGGAATTCCACTTATTTCTGTGCCGACTGCTGCCACTATTGAAGTCGATATGCGCCTTGAATCTGTTACAGAAGGCGTACTTGTCAGTGCACAAATATTTGCTACAGCAATTGGTGAATGCACGCGTTGCCTAGATCCCATTGAACTCGATATTGATCGCTCAATTCAGGAGTTGTATCGCTACGCGCCAACAAATGAAAAAGGTGGACGCCGCAACAAGGGTGGAAAGAAAATAGATTCAGATGTCGATGATTTAGATAATGATGATGAATTAGAGATGGAGGGCGATTACATTGATTTGGAGACACCAATTCGCGATGCAATCGTTCTCGAACTTCCTATCAATCCACTCTGTCGCCAAGATTGCCCAGGACTATGTCCTGATTGCGGTGGAAAGTGGGCAGAACTTGAGGCCGATCATCTTCATGAGGTCATCGATGTGCGCTGGAAGGGCTTAGCTGGATTGACGCTAGATCCCGAGCCTATGTCAGGAGACGATTTCAAGATTTAGCCCTTTTGAGGGATACTTACCGCCTGCAGCCATCGCTGCGAATTGAAAGACGAGGTTAGAAAAGTGCCAGTACCAAAGCGAAAAATGTCGCGTTCAAAGACGCGCTCACGTCGTAGCCAGTGGAAAACAACTGCTGCTGCCCTTGCTGCCTGCCCACAATGCCAGCAACCAAAATTACAACACACTGCGTGTCCAACCTGCGGTACATATAACCGTCGCCAGGTCCTAGAGGTCTGATCTGAGTTCGGTGCTAACACAGCGTCTTGGGATTGAAATTGATCCTGCATTGCTCGAGTTGGCATTTACGCATCGCTCATTTGCATATGAGACTGGTGCAAAAGAGACTAACGAACGTCTGGAATTTTTAGGCGATTCTGTATTAGGTCTCATCGTTACTGAAGAGCTTTATCTTCGCTATCCAGATTTAGATGAGAGTCGTTTATCTCCTCTGCGTTCTGGAATTGTAAATATGCGCGCGCTTGCAGATATTGCACGCGAATTAGAACTCGGTAAATATATTCGCCTCGGCAAAGGTGAAGAAGTAACTGGTGGTCGCGATAAAAACTCATTATTAGCCGATGCTCTAGAAGCACTTATTGGCGCTATTTATTTGCACTCTGGTTTCGAAAAATGCACACAGGTTGTTCGCTTACTAATTCGATCAACAATGGAGAGTGCGCTTGCTCGAGGTGCGGGACTAGATGGCAAGACAGCACTTCAAGAATTAGCTGCATCACTTGGTCGCGGAGTTCCGGAATATATTGTTACTGAAGAAGGCCCAGATCACGATAAGAATTTCATGGCTGTAGCAATGCTTGCAGGAGTTGCACTTAGCGAAGGCGGCGGAAAAAGTAAGCGTGAAGCAGAACAAGTTGCCGCGCGCACTGCATATGAACGTTTGAAAGCAGAGAGTGAAGTAGAACTCGAGGGTTAAGGCGCTCGCGTTGAATAACAAAAGTACACGCGTAAAGCGATAGGTTTACCGCGTGTATTTGAAGAGTATGACGCTCAAGGGCTTTAAGTCCTTTGCCTCTGCCACAACCTTGCGCCTCGAACCAGGTATTACTTGCGTCGTCGGTCCTAACGGTTCCGGTAAGAGCAACGTTGTAGACGCGCTCACATGGGTAATGGGTGAGCAAGGCGCAATGTCTCTTCGCGGCGGAAAGATGGAAGATGTAATTTTCGCAGGAACTTCAGGTCGCGCACCACTGGGTCGCGCAGAAGTATCAGTAACAATTGATAACACTGATGGATCACTTCCAATTGATTACACCGAAGTAACAATTTCACGAATTCTTTTCCGCAATGGGCAAAGTGAATATCAAATCAATGGTGAAGCATCCCGACTTCTAGATATTCAAGAACTACTAAGCGATTCAGGTATCGGTCGCGAAATGCACGTCATCGTTGGCCAGGGTCAACTCGATGCAATCTTGATGGCAACTCCTGAAGAGCGACGTGGATTTATTGAAGAAGCGGCAGGCGTGCTCAAGCATCGCAAGCGTAAAGAGAAAGCGCTTCGCAAACTTGATTCAATGCAGACAAATTTAGCGCGAGTGCAAGATCTCACTGTTGAACTTCGTCGCCAACTTCGCCCACTGGGCAAGCAAGCAGAAGTTGCAAAGAAAGCTGCAACTATTCAAGCTGACTTGCGAGATGCAAAACTTCGTTTGCTCGCTGACGATTACATTTCATTATCTAGAACACTCGATGCCGAAGTTGCCGATGAGACTGCGCTACGTGAGCGTCGCGCACTTGTTGATGCCGAACTTGAATCAGTGCGTGCACGCGAAGAAGCGCGCCGCGGTCGTCTCGATGAGGGTCGACGCTTGATCGCCGAAGCAG
>JAPLBJ010000035.1 GCA_026392845.1 Actinomycetota bacterium | reverse complement strand
AAGTCATTGCCAACAGATTTAGATCAACTCAAAGGTGCTCTCTTTTTTATGAACCGCAAGATGCACTTTGTAGATGGATATCCAGATAAAGATGATGTTCCATTCTTGGAAGCCTTGGTTAGAGCGATTGCGGCTGGCGAGAAGTAGTTCTTAGGAACTGCTATTCATTCTTGGTCTATCTGGGGGCTGTGTAATATTTAGCCCGGCTATAAACCCTAATCAGATCGTTTTCTTTCGATAGCGGGCTCTAATTTCAGCAGCCTGTGCAATATTTCCTTTCGAGGCGGAGATTGAATCACTAATCCAACGCTGATACATCGCGTCTCGATCTTGTTTTAATCTATCGAAATCTATTTCTTTTTCGCTCAATACTTGATCAATTTGCTGACCTGCTACATCTATATGAGAAGGTCGAAGCGGTAAACGTTGATCGACTGGCGCTATTTTGATTTCTTTACTCGGAAGGTCTTGATACCAGTACGCCGTTGAAGCCCAGTCATCGGCCAAATGATTTGCATGTCCGTGCTCCATCGTAACTTTTATACGTTTATTGAAGCGCACTGGATCGCTAACGTGATACCGGTAGCTATGTTGAAACCCTTTTACATCGCGTTCATTGACAATAGAGCCATTCATTGGGAATGCATTATCTTGCATGCCCCATGCATGACCGAAATAGTCCTCGCTTCCTGTTCCATGCATGCTTGGCGGCCAGGTGTCATCGTCGATGAAGATCATGTCATCGCCTTCGCCCCACCACATATCGTGAAAGTGTCTTACCGCTAAATTACAACCAACATAGTGACCTTTGCCTTCGGTCTCTAAAATGAGATAGTTCCCCTCTCCGTCGAGGTTCACGGCACCAATCATTTCGTTACCGTGCACATGAAGTTCGGGAGCCCAGCCATCTGTGGGATTCTCACGATTCCATGAAGCATGAAAATAGAGAGTCTCCTTTGATAAGGGTTGCTGATAGATCTCGTAGTCAATATTGAAATACTGAACGTATGGAATTGAGTTCTGATTTTCAATTTCAATGATGCAGCGCTCATTGAAGGGCATCGGAAAGTATGAATTGAAAGCAGCATTGCCTCCGAAGGTGTTGTTATCTTCTTTGGTTGTCGAAACTGTCAAAGGAAGGGATGCATAGTTTGCTGCAAGTGAGTTCATGAGACCAAAAAAATCTCCAATTGGAACTAACACGCTTGGGTGGTCTTGATTATCCCAATATATTTTGAGTAAAACCTTTCGGTAATAATCTGGATCTATCGTCTCGACAGGAACGCCCATTGCGTAAGGAATCTCTTCACCGGCAAAGAATCCAATTAATGGACCATGCGCCTTGTTGAGTTCAGGCAGTATCCGACAGGTTTGAGTCATCCAAATATGAGTAATACATCCTGGTCCTTCTATATCTGTAAGGATGATTGAAGCACCTGGTGCAATAACCCAGTTATCTCTATTTTTTCCGCTTTGGTCCCAGCTAGATGCGCGAGCCGAGCGAGCATCTTTGCCGACAGTGAGGTCGGATAGAAATCTTGCAGATTCCACTGGTAAGCCTCGTCTCAAACTCAGATGCCACATCATTAGTGAGCACTTGTAAGAGTAGTTATCTAAGGACTTTTATTCAATTCATTTTGTCGAAGAGGATTACTTACGCCCCTGGTTTGTACTTCTCTTCGGCTTGGGCCATAGCCTCTTGAAGCATGGAGTAATAGGCATCGTTTGCTTCGGCGTCGTCTCGATCACCAAAGGTTTGTGACCACTTTGCATGAACGCGCTGGGTAATTCTTAGCTTTTCATCTCTTGGAATACTCATCCTGATTACTCCTTTTCTGGTTTGGCTATTTTTTGCCAAATCTGTTGTGCGTAAGAATCGATCTGTGGATCAGTCATGGTGGAAATATCTTGGAGTTCTATGACTTCAATTTCATTACCTAGACCTAGCTTTCTCTTGATGTTTTGACCCTTCCAGCCACATCGAATGCATTTGCGGGTTGGATCTTCATCTGTGATGCAGCAACCACCAACGACGAATTTTTCTTCATCAAGGGGGCCATCGGGTAATCCATAAACTATTTTTCTGATGCCATCTGCTGAATTACATGCGGGACATTTCATTACTTGCCCTCCATTACTCTCAGTATCGCTTCGGCGAACTCTTTCTTTTCGGCTTCACTCATTGCGTTGACTGCTTTGGGGACTTCAATAAATAGCGCCTTCTCGTTGCTACCTGGGCTCTGCTTCATATATCCAATGTATCCCTGAGGGCTGACATTTCAATGACATGCAAAATGGCCCTTGGTGACTAATCCAAGAGCCATTTTGTGTGAGTACCGCTGGCGAGATTCGAACTCGCGACCTCCGGCGTAGTCATCACCGCGCTCTATCCGCTGAGCTACAGCGGTACGCAAGGTGGAACTTAGATTTATTTCAAAGGATGAAAAGAACTTCTTGTAATTCTTGTGGATATCGTTACTGCTACTCTATGGGTCCATAGTCATTGGAATGCTCGTGCTAATGTTTATCCACTAGTCAGGAAAGCGTTCGCAACTCGCAAGAGTTACAGTTGAAAGCCCCGCCAGAGAAATCTGCGGGGCTTTCTGTATTTTCCATTTGTATGGCTATACTTTCGATGCCGGAGTCAGAACTTCGCTCGTAATTCGCAAGAGTTACAGTACAAAAGTCCCACGCATTCAATTGTGTGGGACTTTTGCTTTTGCTAGACGTACAAAATGGCCCTTGGTGACTAATCCAAGAGCCATCTTGTGTGCGAACCGCTGACGGGATTCGAACCCGTGCCTACACCGGAGTCAACGATGCGCTCTATCCGCTGAGCTACAGCGGTACGCAAGGTGGAACTTAGATTCAAATCGAGTCGGAATCTGTGCTTTCCATAAACCGTGTGGATATCTTTAGTGTTATTCTTCAGAAACGTAGTCAATGCGTTGTTCTATATCCAAGATGCTATTCTTCGTGTGCGTAGTCATCGTCGCAATGTCTAAGACGGTCAGAATATTTGACCTTCGTAGATCCGCAAGAGTTACAGTTGAAAGCCCCGCCAGAGAAATCTGCGGGGCTTTCTGTTTGTGCAAATACTTGTTTATTTCAAATCTTCCGCTGTCAATTGGAATCTAGCTCTGGAAGGATTTCAGCAAGAAACGGGACAAGGTCTAGTGAGTCAACCAAATCATAGGATGAGCGTGATGGACCAAAAAAGCCGTTGTATGCAACTGATGGATCAAAGACTTTAGTGAAATCACTGTCTATTGGCCATAAATAAGGTGCGTGTATTCCCTTGCCGTGAACCAAGCCTTCTTCCGCGATTGAACCAACCATTGACGCTAGTACGTTATCTCGAGTTAGAACGGCTGTGAAGTGCCGTTTGATACTGATTGAATTATTGAGCCAGCCCATTCTGTATTGACGTGCATTATTTAGATGCTGGAAGTCAAAAGCCATATTACGTGCAATTCTTGATTTTGAGGTCTTTGCCCACTCATCCTTTTTTGCCATTTTTGCAAAATCAATTTTATCGGAACGAATTCCTTTTATATGCCCTCCGAAAAAACATAGGTTGGCTAAAAGTCTCAACTCAAATGTTATTCCGTTTCCGTAAGTGCGCACGTGAGATTGCCATTTCTTGTAAGCATCTACTTGAGCAAGAACGATTTCTTTCTGCTCCTTTTCGCTCTCTTGCCCGCTCAATTTTGCGGGGAGGCTCTTTTCGTGAAGGAATAGCAGCGCTATGCCCAACCAGTTCTGGGACACAATCGACATGTAATCAAAGGCGTCTAATCCAAAGGCCAAACTTTCCTTATTTCTAAATTTTGTCACTTTAGGAATATCTTGAACCGAAATTTTCTCATCCTTGAAAGCTTGGAAATCAGCATTACTGGAGTTTTTTATAAAATCTATGACTTCTGAATTTTCTGCAATCGTGTTCGGTTTTGGTTTCAGGTAATCAGAGATTGGCTTAGCCGTGTCTTTCTCATGAGTCCAAGCCCGTTCCACAATAGCGGTATTTGCATGCAAGTCGCATTTTCGTATGAAATCAAGAACACGCGGGCTCATCCACATATTTTCTGCAGGATTATTTGCATATTCGTGAAGGTCATTGAGAACCATCGTGTCGACTATCAAATGATTGATCTGTTTTATTTCAACTTGTGGATAGATACACAGGAAGTATTTATCAAAGGAGTGCATCGCGCCGAACCCTACAAAACCGTTTCGACCACCCATAAGAGAATCCTTTCAGAGAATTATTGAAATATGGATTTGAAAACGTCACTCCCCTCTGCTATCTTTTTCCTAGGTTCAGAAATATGCGATAAGCCCTTTAGCTTGCATATTGCCCTCCGCGCAATGCACGACCCGCGTTCGGTGGCCCTAAAGGAAAACCTGCTGGCGATGAAAGACACCGCCGGAAGTAGCGGGTCTCTTTTATTTAAAGAGCCCGGTAAGGGCTGGTTTTGCGATGATCAAATCAATTGTGGTACGCACCGAATTGTCAGTGCTCCCCCATATATTCAATACAACTCAACAGGAGGGAAAAGGTGTCTGAAGAGAAAGCCTTAGATGAGTTAGAGAAAGAGTTGTGGCAGCGAGCGGCCAACAACGAAGGAAGTATCAGAGCCGATGCATATATAGGTCTGAGTCGAATTGCATTCGATAAGGGCAAGTTCAAAGAATCACTGGCACTGTGCGAGAGTGCGCGAGATATCTTTGAAAGTGAAGATAGAAGTCAATATCAACGCGAGATCTTCGAAGTAAGTGTTGGAATATCGAAGAATTATGGGGAGCTAAAGCTGGCAGGCCAAGCAGCGAAGGCACTGGGTGAGGCGATAGAAATTGCCGAAATTATTGGAATCGAAGAAGTGGATGATCTGTACAGGGATCAAGGAAGATTTTTCTTTGTTGCAGATGAATATGAAAACTCCATAGCGGCTCACCAGAGGGCAATTGAAAGTACGCACAAGTACTTTCGAGATGAGTCCGTGGGCATTGATTACTTCAATATCGCAATGGGTTTATATGAACTCGGGCGATATGGCGAATCAATCGATGCCTATCTCATCTCACGGCAAGGATATGCCAGCGATAAAGAGATAGCAGATGTTGCAGAATGTGATTTTCGAATCTGTGATAACTACGCCAAGTTAGAAGATGCGGTGCAGATCGAGTACTACGGGCGACGTGCACTGGATTTCTATACGATCCTTAGGGATTACCGAAAGATGTGGAATCTCAAGTATTACTTCGGGATAGCGGCAAAGGCGCTAGGAGAACTTGAAAAAGCTGGGGAGCTTTTTGAAGAGGCCAAGAATTTGGCACACGCCATGGGATGGCAAGAATGGGAATTTCTCATCGCGGTAGAAAAAGAATGTGCTTACTTATGTGAAGCAAATGGGATGAGCGATCAGGCCAAGGAAATACTTCGACGCATTGCAAGTGTTGAAGAGATAGTCAATGTGGCGGTAATTCATGAAGCCGCGTAAGAGTGGAAAGGTGGCTCCTTCGCAGACTCCCCCTGCGCAGGAGGCTACTTACACAATCGGTTATGAAGCAGTCGTTGTTACCGAGGCACAGTTGAATCGGTTGAAGGCCGATCAATATGCTGCTGAGGGAATGCAGAAGTACTACAGATTCAAAGCCTGGTTGCATTATGCAAACCTGAAAAGGTGGCAAGGCCAGGGACATCACTTTCATTACTTGAGTAGTGAAGGCGCGATCCATTGCACGTGTGGATTGACTATGTATACAGATGCTCGCGAAGGCGAAGCTCCTGCTGTTGCGATAAGTGATTCGGTTGCGAAGGCGTTGGAGTCATTGGAACTTTCACCTTTGCAGAAAATTCGCGGACATAGAAATCTGCCGAGTTTGCGCGGGTACAGCGTTGCAATCACGGTGGATTATGTGTGGGTTGAAGAGCGCGATGTCTACCTATGGACAGTGATCTGCCAAGGCTGCGGGGCGCATGAAGTTGAAGTACTTGGTCGCGATGCGCAGGTGTTTGAGGATGCGCATAACACGTCGTGCAAAGGTGAGGTGGGCTGATGGGAAAGATTGCTCTTTTTGAAAGCTACTTCTTTTTATAACCCTTAGGACAGGCGGGATTAGTTGCCGTGACTTTCTTACTTGTCTTGCCCTTGTTGCAAGTGATCGTCTTCTTCGCAATTGGTACAGGTTTCGTTGTTGCTTGAGAAGTTGCTTGTGGGGCTGGTGCATCTTGAGTTAATTTCACTTTGATAGTTGGGGATGAAAAGGTGAAATTCCTTGCACTCAGATAAAGCCACTGACGAGTTGGGTCTTCGCGCAATGATTCGGTGGCAATATCTTGGGTTGAACCATCTGTTGAGACAACTGAAACTTTTGCTCTAATCGGCGCTGTTGTAAATCCATATAAGCATCGGGCAAAGTCACTGCGAAGAACAAGATCATAGGAACCCTTGAACAAGGTCACACCATCGGCTAAGTGATGCGCTCCTGCTACTTTGTATGCGAGTTCATCATTTTCAAATACAGGAGGATTGGGAAGGTATGTGGGTGCGTTGGTAGTAACTAAGCCTTGAAGTTTGCTTTTATCATCGAAGCATTTATTGCCAGTTCTACTTCCTGCCTGCGTGCCAACTCTCCAGATTGAAGTGACAAGTGGGCCTGATTTAACAAGTTCTTCGAATGCTTGGAAATCACCCATCGCCCATTCAGGAGCTGGTCCAGTATCTACAGTGTCATTACTTGTGAAATCTGTTGCTGCTAATTGTTGTCTGCGAGTTTTCCAGTACTCCACGATTTTGGGGTATTTGCTGAGTTCACTTTTTGCAACGTAGGCATAAATTTTGGGAACATTGATGGGATCTGCTTCGACTCGAAGGAGATTGGCAGTTGGTGACAGTGGAGTCAGGTCTAGTTTTACATTCTTTATTCGGCCAAAGAGAAAACCGGTAAGTGAGTTATCAATTCGAACGGTCAGGGCTGCGCGCGATCCAGGGGCGAAATCAACTTTCTTTGCACACTTTTGATCTTCTACCCAAAGACAATCTTGGTTTGCCTGCGCACTTGCTGTGCTATTGATTGGATAAATTCTTGCTCTGAAACCTCGAGTAAAAGCACATGGTGCGGTGACAAATTCTGTGCAGCCCTTGTTTTGATAGTTTTGCAAAGTTGTACTCACTACCACTGCATATTCATCGGAGCCCGAAGAATTTGGAGACTCTTGTGCTCGCCACACACTTGCAGTGGAGCCATCTGCTGAATTGCGAACTTTGCTTGCTGGATATTTTTGACCTTGCAATTCATATCCAAATACCGCTTTTTTGAGTACACCCTTTGCATCTGATACTTCTAATGATTCGATACACATTTGCGTTGCCGTGGCCGAACATGGCGGCAAGATCAGTTGCGCGAAGATGGAATCGGCGCTGGCACACGCTGCATCATCGACAGATGTGCATGCAACTGTGCGTGTGTAGATTCCGCTAGTGGCACCTTCGGCATAAGAAAAACCTGTTACGTAGGACTTTGTTTCAATCAGGCTGTCATCACTTGATGAAAATCCAATTGAAGGAACGCTCGGCCATGTACTCGCTTGTGCCGACGTTGCTGACTGGGCGGGAAGAATTACGCTGATAGTAGATGCAGCAACGCTTGTGGAGAGTAAAAGGACATAGATAGCTTTCATGCCATTTCTCATTGGACTCCCCGAATAACTCAAGTGCTAATGGGGCTAATAGTAGAACTTCTCTTGTGATTTTCAGTGTTCTGTAGCGCCTAGTCACCGGAGGTCGCCATAATCTTTGTGAGAAATTACTCAAAATCAGGTGGGTCACTAACCATCTCTGAGGAGGCTCTGTAGATTTTCTACATGAAAAGAACTTGCATGGTTATTGCACTGTTGGCGCTTCTATTGCCTATTGGACTCTCCGCTGAGGTAAGTGCGGATGAGACCACCACTGATGCGGCCATCACGTGCGCGCAGGGTGGGGTCTGCAATTTGGGTGACATCGGACCCGGAGGTGGAATTGTTTTTTTCGTACGAACCGAAAAGTCATTTTATATTTGGAAGACGGCCAATATTGAAGGCGATTTTGCTTATGCAGCCGACGGATGGAAGTACTTGGAAGTTGCACCGAAAACATGGTCCGGTGCAAAGGGTGATCCAAAAATGGACTGGTGTAATAACACCAATGTCCGGGCTGCCTGGACAAAGGATCTGCAAGGTCGTGATTGGTATTACAAATGGGTAACTGGAAAAACTCAATCTGGTTTCTTGGCAAGTACAGGTTTTGGGAATTCAGAAACAATTGCAAAGAACTGTAAATCTGGAGCGGCAACAGCTGCTCGAAAATATCGTGGTGGTGACAAAAAAGACTGGTACCTGCCTCGAATCTCAGAGCTAAATCAACTTGTATTCTTCGCTGGCGGAATTTTTGAACCAACAAGTACTTGTTGTATTAAAGATTTCCCAAAGAAACAAAGTTCTTCCTTTGCATCTAGCGCGTATGCCGTGAATTGGGGTGGCTCATATTGGGCCTCAGGTTTCAGATTTGCAAAACTTCTGAATCAAAATCAAGGACCAGATCGTTTGAGTTTGGGATCAAATGCGCCAAGTAGCGGGCTTCCATTTGTGAGGCCAATTAGAGCGTTCTAGAGCATCAAAGTCAGTTGCCACTGTTGAAAGATTCACAAAGTAGTTAAAGCAAAGTGGCCCCACGTAACTAGCGTGAGGCCACTTGCGGTGCGTACCGCTGGTGGGAATCGAACCCGCTACCATTCTCTTAGTCATAGAGATGCTCTATCTGGTACTTTCATTACAGTTTGTAGTCTTTCTGTGTTGCCTTGTGAAATTCATCAGAAGTTGCGAAGTTAGCCTGCTGGGCTTAATTTTGGCAAGTGAAATTACTTGATATCGGCTCTGAATTAGAGAAAATCGTCGATCAAGAATTCAAATCCCTTCATAGTGGTGGTGGGCGAAGTTCAATCCAAGGTGGGCAAAGCGCGGCAGATCTGGCACTTAGTGATTTAGATATAGCTGGATATGCAAAACAAAGATCGCAAGTATTGCCACTTTCGGCCCGTGGTGCTTCAGTCTTATCTCCTTATATTCGCCATAACTTGTTGCCATTGCAAAGAGTCTGGGATCACGTGGGCAAAGCACCTTTTACAGATCGCGAAAAATATCGTGATGAGTTGTTATGGCAAGAGTATGCGCGCCATCTCTATGCACGAATTGGTACACGGTTGTTTAGCAATCTACGTTTTGAACAAATTTGGGATAAGCCAGGTGATGGTTGGCCACAAGGTATGGCATGCGTTGATTTTGCAACAAATGAATTAGCCGAAGATGGTTGGCTGGTAAATCAAACGCGCATGTGGTTGGCATCGCATTGGACTGTGCAAAATGAGTTTGGTTGGTTGCATGGGCAAGAGCAGATGTATCGCCACTTACTCGATGGTTCGCGAGGGGCGAATTTATTAGGATGGCAATGGACCGTCGGCACCGGAACTGGAAAACCATATGGCTTTGCGCGATGGCAGGTGCAAAAGCGTGCGCCAGAACTCTGTGGTAGTTGTGCGCTAAAGAGTAAGTGTCCAATTCAAGAATTTCCCGAGGAACTTTCGCTAGAAGCCGCACCTTATGAGGCGCTACTTCTATCAGATCCAAATCTTGAGGCAACGACTGGGCCAATGGTTGTGAAGGAAAACAAAGTACCAACAACTGTTTTACTAACAGTGGATTCATTAGGAGATAGCGACCCAGCATTAGTTGCGAACCCAGAATTACCCGTTGCCTTTGTATTCAATGAAAGTGCGCTGGCGAAGCTACAACTTTCTTCCAAGCGCATTTATTTTTACTTGGAGACTTTGCAAGATTTAGCTAAGCGACGCGAGTTGAGCGTTTATATGGGTGATCCTTACGAGTTTGCCCAACAAAATTCTGTCGCAGTGACATATGCGCCAGTGCCCAGCTTTGCTAAATTCAAAGACCTTGCGCAGATTCATCCATTTCCTTGGCTGCGTTTACCCCATGCGAAATCAGTTCGATCCTTTAGCGCTTGGCGCAATAAGTAATTATTTTAGAAACTATCGTGCTGGTTCTAGCTCAGGTGCGGTTTGCGGTAGGACTGGCTCAACTTTTGGTTCAGTCTCGCGTTCACGGCGTACAACGCGATCTGGTTCTCCGATTTCAGCCATGACGCAATCTCCACTCTCCAGGCTTGTACTCCATATTGTAATCTGAAGATATGAGAGTGAGCCAGTTGAGAAAGAACTTTATAGCCGCGTTACGGCTCTATCCACTCTTTATCGCCGCCTTGCTTTTGTTAGGTTTTCTGCTTGGTGATTTTTCAGAACGAAGTGATCCGATTCTGGCAAAAGATACTTATTATGCGATTTTGAAAATTGTCCTAGGTGTTGTTCCGATAAGTGCGATGGTAGCCTTTCTGCTAATTGGTAACGCATCTGATCGCGCGTTTCTGCGAAATAATGAAAATCAAGAAAATTTTGATTTTGAAGATGCTTTTACTCTCCCTGATGAAAAAATGCATGGTTACAAATTAGCCAGAATTGTTGGCCGAGAACCAATATTTATGGGGCTAACTGGCGATACTTACCGTTCCGATGATAGTTCGCACTGTGGAATTTATCCCGACCATGTACCGCCAGTAAAAGGTTGCCAATGTGGCTTTCACGCCTTTAAGGATTTGAGTGAGGCGATTTTTGAGCGCTCGATCTACCGAACCGCATTTTTATTTGATGTCAATCTCTACGGTCTCGGTTTTGTATATCGACGAGGCTATCGCGCAGAGACGCAGGTAATCAACCATATGATTGCCCCAAAAAAATGCATGCTCTGCAAAACTCTTCCTGCAAGAAAGTTTGTTACAAAATATGAGTTCAATGACTCCCAGCCCGGTATATGGTCTTGGCAAATTCGATGCAGCGTGTGTAGTAGCTTTTTTAAGCCAGCAGATACTTTGTCACTCGATCAAATGGCTCAAAGACTAAAAATAAAAATTATTTAGACACAGCCGATTGTTGCTATTTAGGTTGATTATCTCTGCTTTCATCAGGACAACTCATATAGGGGCTGATTACACTTTGCGGATGAAAAGGTTGATTGCCATATCTGTAGCAGCGCTGTTGCTCAGTGGATGTTCCCAGAAGCCTGCATTTGATGAGATGGCCGATGGCACCTGTACTAAGAAGCAAGCGCAATTAGTGCAAGAACATATTTCGGGTCAGATAGATGCAATTGCGAAACAGGAATGGGAGTCTGCTTACTCATTCGCCTCACCATCTTTTAGAATGGCAGTAGATATCACTCGCTTTATTACTATCATCGGTATGCAATACGGAATACTTGGTAGTAATCAAGGCTACGTATTTAGTGAATGCACAATTGCAAATAATAAGATTACTCAGCAGGTTGGAGTCAGAGGTAATAGTGGGCTGATTGATCTCACCTACATGCTCTCGGTAAAGGAATCGATGCTTGGGGTTGATTCAGCGGTATTTACTAGCGCTGATGCCCAATTAGATGCCTAAAGTAGTTTTACTTTTCACCAAGTAAAACGGGAATAACAATCTCGTTGTATTGCAAAAAGCCAGGCTTATATGGTGGATCAAAGCGACAGATTCTTGTTTCATCGGAGAGTGCAATATTAGATTTTGCGGCGGCGACGCGAAGTTCTCTTACTTTTTTCTGAGAAAGCTCGGCGGTGGCTGTACCGCGAAATGAAGTGGCGATACAGGTTTGCGTGCCTAGCTCTCGCAAAATAACTTGAGGGTCATTGGGATGTGGCAAGTGGCCAAATGTGCTGCCTGAGGGCATTACAAATGAGACATACCATTCGTCGGAATTAGTCTTTGTCTCTCGCTGTGCGGCGATAACTGGCGCTGTCATTGCAATTTTTTGTGAGGTTGCATTGCCTTTTGAAATGTATCGAAAGAGGGAACCAAATGCTGCACTCGATGCGGTGGAATATTTGGCCGAGACTTTTACTTCTGCGATAACGCAGGGTAGGTATTCGCGAACCTCAAAATCCTTATGTGTTTCCAGTACTCGAAATTCTTGCCTCTGAGTCATGCATTCAGGGTACTAGAAGTGTTCAATCCTCATAGTGATGGCGGGCTTGAATAATATTGAGTATGGTTTTATCAAAGGAATAAACAAGGCGGTGCTCCAAGGTAATTCTTCGAGACCATAAACCTTCAAGACTGTATTTCAAGGGTTTAGGCAATCCGATTCCCTTTCGAGGATTCTTCATGGCATCATCAATGAGATACCCAATTTTTACGAGGCGCTCGGGATTGTGTTTACCCCAATACTCTAAATCAGCGAGTGCTTGATTAGTGAAAAAGATTGAAGTGAGAGCAGGCATGGCAAGAGCCTGTGCTTATTTGCGTGAAGCTTTGGAGGCAGCGCTCTTCTTTGGGGATTTCTTCTCTGGTGCTTTTTTGACATTTGCTAACTTCAATATCTGGTCAAGAGTCTGACCTTTCTTATATGTAACTTTCACGCCTTTGCCAGATTCAATCTCTGCCAATGCTTTATCGAGATATTTGCGATTCGATGCGGTGCGTAAAAGGAAAGCAGTCTCAATCATCGATTCCCATTCGCTCTCCGATACAAGAACGGCATTGCCGTTATTGGAAGTTATGGTGATGCTCGCTTGATCGGCATTGACCTTTTCGATAAGCGGGAATAGCTTCTCGCGAGCCTTGGAAGCAGAGATGATCATGTGAACTCCTTTGGTATTTCGCAACAATAGCACCTTGTACGACATCTCGTACGAGGCATGTGTCTATCTATTGCTGATTCCCGTGAATAGATCTATCGAAAATCGCCTGCATAAATAGGCACGGGTCTTGACGGTAGAGAAAGGAGTTCGATTAGGGTTACCGCTATATCTAAGGCAAAGGGGCACAGATGAAGTCAGTCCGTAAATTCGGGGCAACGATGCTTGCAGCCCTTTTCTTGGCTTCGACCATGCAGGCCAATGTTGCGCAGGCGGGTGTGAAGATTTCACCGAACGTTGTAAGTCTTGGATTAAATTTCAAAGAAAATAGTGAACTTGGCAGAATGCCATCGGTTCTCTTTGCGCAAGGCGATATCAATGTTCAAGAGAGTTGGCTGATATGCCAAGACCTCGCTGACAAAATTTGCACAGATGCTCCCGAAATGTTCGGTTATACAAATTGGGATATTTGTTCAGAAGCAACAAATATTGCGTGTATTGCAGAGATCTGGGCAGTCGATGCAAGCGGAAATAGAACCGCTGGACAGTACGTAAAAACCGCTCCTAATGATCCTCGATACGTAGTCAAAGAGAATCCTTCTATCAACTTGCCTCAGAGCACAGGCATGGGGGCCGTATGGAAGTTGCCAGGTGTAATAAATAGCGCGGGCAAAGACACTTATTTTGTTTCCGTGCAATCAGTAATTAATCAACGAAAGTCTCCGGGTACACCAGTTGCGAATATAAAACTAAATTTGAGTGACCTTATCGCAGGAATTATGCCAGTCGAAGAAATTTCGGGATCGTTTCAATTGACTACAGCCACCGATACTAGAAGTGGTGGAAGATCATGGGGCAGTAATGGCACCCAATATGCACCCGATAAATCAGCGTGTGCAGCAACTGATCTAAATGCCTGTCAAGCTATTCGAGAATTTCCGCCAGGATATCGATTTGGAATGACACTTCGAATGGGGAAAAAACCTGAAGGTTGGTATCACGGCCGTCTCTATCTTCCAACAATTTCAACAAAGGATTGGAAGAGCGGGGCAGAAATTTCAATTGAAGCAGAGCCAGTTAAAGTTCCATCACTTGATTTCTTAGTTCCGAATGCAGAAATCCCACAAAAGATTCGCGATTTACTACTCACTTATGAATACTTTGGGGTAACTGGCGACGGAGTTAATCCAACTAAGATTACTGAAAACATGTCAGGACCAAGAACTTTAGACCTCGTCTCAGGCTTCGTACCCTCTTATCAAGATAAGGCAACAACGACAGATTATTTCTGGTCTTTCAAAACGCTGAATTACGGCAAAGATGAATCAACGCGCAAATGCTCTGATGACAGTGGAAACCTAGCGGGATTAGTTACTACAAACGCGCTGGCATATGCAGCTGGTCCCCCAGTATTTGATAAGGAAACTAGTTCGCTCTCATACAAGGTTTCATCCCCACACTTTGAAGCTAGCGGAGTTGAGGCATCTGGTTCTTATGATCTGAGCCTGCGCAGCGATGTCGCTCGTTGTATTTATGGATTTAGTAAAGCGCCGATTAGAGCTGAGATTTCGATTACTTCAACAGAGGGCGAAAAGAAGGTTGCAACAACTACTGTCAACGAAAAGAATGGGTGGCTTTATTTATCGGCCAAAGGATTTACTTTCTCCACTCCTCTCATCAATGTGAAGTTATCTCAAGATGTGGTTGTCGCGGAGCCAACTCCTACGCCAACACCGGTTGCTGCAGCACCTACTAAGGCCGTTGCAAAGAAATCGATTTCTATTACCTGCGTGAAGGGAAAGACCAGCAAGAAAGTAACTGGCGCAAACCCTAAGTGCCCAACTGGTTATAAGAAGAAGTAAGAGGCTTACTTACTTCTAGAACTTCTATAAGCGCGCCATGCCCCGGTACTGGTCAAAGCCCAAATCACGAGTAGTGGTTGAAAGAGTAAACGTACAAAGCGTGCTTGATCAGAATCTAATCCGAAGGCATCAACTTTGTTGATGTATTGCGAGATATTTCCCCAAAAGATTGCAACAAAAAATATTGCTACTAGCCAACCAACTTGAACTCGGTATTTCCATAATGCAATCAAGGAAAGACCTAGAACAATTTCGACTACACCAGAGGCTAGAACAACAAAGTCTGCGTAATCTTTTAGCAGAGATGGGACCTGTGCCTGAAATTCTTGGCGACTCGTTGTCAGATGTCCGATACCTGCATAGGCAAGGGCAAGACCTAAAACTATTTGAGGCACTCTTCGAAGTAGTTGCATAAGAAATAACTTATAACTCAATTAGTTTGAGGGTAGCCATTGCGCTGTCATAGCCTTTATCTTCTTTGCTTCCAGGTCGGCCTGATCGAGCAATTGCTTGCTCAAGGTCATTACACATCAGAACCCCGTAACCAATTGGCTTTGAGAACTTGAGTTGAACATCGATGATGCCCTGTGTGACACCTTGGCAGACATAATCAAAATGTGGTGTTTCACCTTTGAGTACAAGGCCAAGGGCGACAACAGCATCGAAACCTTTTTCAAATGCTTTTTGCGACGCAAGTGGAATCTCAAAAGAGCCTGGAACATAGATGACTTCAATCTTTTCTACTTTTGCCTCTTCAAGTGCACGGGTAGCACCTTCGATGAGATCGCTGCAAATATCTAGATGCCAAGAGGATGAGATGATGGCAACTTTTGCATTGGGTAGATGCGGAATTGTTAGATCAGGTGCGTGGCCAGCCATTATTTTCCTCCAGTTACGTGTGCTGCACTATGTCCAAGGCGCTCTGCCTTCGTTGCCAAATACTTGGCGCTAAATTCATTGGGAGCAATTTCTAGCGAGATTTGTTCACATGCGATGGCGCTATTGGTAACAGCTGCAACTTTTTTAGGATTACTTGTCAATAACTTGATTGATGTGAGTTTGAGGTTTTTTAGAATTGAAATCGCTTCAGACCAATCGCGCGAATCAACTTGGTGGCCAAGTTCTAGGTTTGCATCGACTGTATCTAGTCCTTGATTTTGCAGGGCATATGCCTTGAGTTTTTCAGTCAGGCCAATGCCGCGTCCTTCGTGATCTCGAAGATAAATAACGTATCCATATCCATACTTTTCAATCTCAGCAATTGATTTTTGTAATTGAGTGCTGCAATCACAACGCTGGGATCCGATGACATCGCCTGTGAAGCATTCTGAGTGAATTCGAACTAATGGGACTTTATCGCCCTGGCCAAAGCGCATCACTACTTGTTCGCGGTGCTTCAGTGATGGATATGTGGCTAGTGACCAGACTGCTTTTTCTAGTTGAACATCTACCCATTCAAAATCATGGCGAGGAAAAGTTGTGACCTTAGGAGATGGTGGAAGTGATTTTTGATACAGCTTTATCTGCGCGACTGAAATAATTGGGATGTTGAATTTGTGTGCAAACTCTTTGAGTACTTCTCCCTTAGCCATTGAGCCATCTTCGGCCACGATTTCAGAGAGGAGTGCTGCCGGATATTTACCGGCTAATTCGGCAAGTGCTACGCCTGCTTCAGTGTGACCACTGCGAGATGAAAGACCATCAGCATGGGCGATGAGTGGATAAATATGTCCTGGGCGAATGAAATCAGTTGGTTGTGATTGTGGATTTGCAATGGCTTTAATCGTTGCACTTCGCTCGGTTGCACTTACTCCAGTAGTTAGACCTTCGATGAAATCGACGGAGACCGTAAAGGCTGTCTTTCGCTTATCTTGATTGTTTTCAACCATATAGGGAAGTCGAAGTTCATGAGCGCGCTGGGCCGTAATAGCAACACACAAAATTCCAGTGGTGTGGCGAACCATAAAGGCAGTCTTTTCAGCCGTTGCATGCTCTGCCAACATAATGATGTCACCCTCATTTTCGCGATCTAGATCATCGACGACGATAACCATCTCACCGCGAGCAAAGCGCTCTAGGACATCGTGGAAATTATTTTTCATCGATAGCCCCCTTAGAAATTAGGCGCTCAACATATTTAGCCAAGATATCGACTTCGATATTGATCAGATCTCCTGGTTTTTTGTGTGAAAGGTTTGTCTTTGCAAGTGTTTCAGGAATAAGCCAGACAGTAATAATGTGCGTTGCATCATCGATAGATCCAACGGTTAGTGATACGCCATCGAGAGTTATTGATCCTTGGGCGACAACATATTTCAAAAGGTGTTCTGGGGCTTTGATATCGAACTGTGCCCACTTATCCCCCGGTAGTAATTGCACAAGACTTCCAGTGCCATCGACATGTCCTTGAACAATATGGCCACCCATGCGCATATCCATACGGGCAGCGAGTTCGAGATTTAGCGGTGAACCAACTTCTAATTGAGCAAGGGAAGTCAGGGATAGCGTTTGAACCATGACATCGGCTGTAAAGGTGTCACCAGTAATAGATGTTGCTGTCAGGCAAGTTCCATTGACTGCAATGGAATCGCCCAGGGATAGGCCGAGTACTGACTGCGGAGCTGTGATTGTAAAGATTGCTGAACTCTCACCATGCGTGATCTCTTTTACTATTCCAAGTTCTGAAACTAATCCTGTAAACATTTAGCGCCCCTTCACTGCGTAGTGGGATTTGATATCGCTTCCACAACGCTCTACCGATAAGAGTTCTAGTTCAAGGTGATCATCAAGGGTAGAAATTCCCAGATTGTTTACAAAATCTTTACCGCCGCCAAGTACTTTTGGAGCCTGATACATAACGAGTTCATCGATATTTCCAGATGCTAAAAGCGCTGAACCAAATGTTGGACCTGCTTCAACTAGAACTTGATTGAATCCTTCATCGCCGAGCATGCTCATAAGATCTGGAATTGATTTCCTCTTGACTAGAACTGTGCGTGCTTCGTTATCAAAGACTTGATTAGTGGCGCTGACTTCTTGCTCACCGCAGATGATTCGCACAGGACGTGCACTGTGCCCGCGTGGGATCAAATGCGGGTTATCGACAATTGCAGTATTTGTGCCAATCAAGATTGCATCTGATTGCGCGCGCAGTGATTGAACATCCTCGCGAGATTGCGCCCCAGTAATCCATTGCGATGTTGAATCACTTGCTGCCACTTTGGCATCAAGGGTGGTTGCAACTTTCCAAATCATCAGTGGCTTATTCGTTGCGACTTTATGTAACCAGGCGCGTTGAACAAATTCGAGTTCGGCAGAATGGATATGTTCAACTTCGATTCCTGCAGATTTCAATACTTGCGCTCCCCCAGCTGCAATTGGGTTAGGATCGCTCACTGCATAAATAACTTTTGTAATACCTGCATCGATAATTGCTTGCGTACACGGTGGTGTTGTGCCTGTATGTGCGCAGGGTTCAAGGGATACAACCATTGTTGCTCCGCGCGCTAAGGATTGCGCGCCCTTGATGGCGATTACTTCGGCGTGATCGGGTGAAAGTTTGCGATTATGAAAACCAGATGCGATGAGTGCGCCATCGGGTGAATAAATGGCAGCAGAAACATTTGGGTTGGGAGTACTCACGCCAAGGCCAGAAAGGCTGAGCGAGTACAGATGCGCGTAGGCGTCATCGATAAACAAGGTGCACCGATTCCGCTGTTATCTCTCATCCGGACTTTAACCGTCGGTCTCAGAGTTTCACTGAGTCAACCGCCCATTGGATATGTGCGGGTCGCGGACTATAACCGCCGGTTCGAAATTACATCGACCCCGATAACAACTCCCGAATTCTAGCCCCTTTCACTATAAATAGAGAATTGGAATTTTCAACAGTATTCTCTGCGCTATGCCACGCATAGCTAAAGATAAAAATGGATTTGCTCCCAAGGTCTGCGTGCGATGTGGCCTTGAATTTGAATGGCGCAAGAAGTGGGCTAAAAACTGGAATGAAGTGAAGTATTGCAGCGAGCGTTGCCGAGAAAATAAATGAAACGCATAATCTATATTCCCTTTGATCATCTGCATCGAAAATTTGGTGCACTCAAAGATGCGAATCCCCAAGAGGATGTAATCGCACTCGTTGAAAGTGCGCGCATGACTACGGGGCGCAATTGGCATAAGGAGCGACTCTTCTTTCTTATCTCTAGTGCCCGCCACTTTGCCCAGTCACTTGAAGAAGAAGGTTTCACTGTCGAATACGTAAAAGCGGCAACGACAATTGATGGCCTCAAAGCAGTTGAAAAGAAATATCCGAAAATTTCTTTTGTTTGCGCAGAACCCTCTTCCTTTAGGCAATATGAAGCGCTCAAAAATTATGGAGTGAGCTTTGTTGAGAATGATTTGTTCCTAACTCCGCGTCCTCTATTTCTTTCATGGGCTAACGAGCAGAAGAGTTATCTCATGGAGAGTTTCTATAGAAAACAAAGAGTTCGACTCGGTATTTTGATGAATGGAAAAGAGCCCGAAGGTGGTTCGTGGAACTTTGACAAAGAGAATCGCTTGCCTCCCCCAAAGAAATATGACGGACCGCCTTACTTAGAGCACACACGCGATGAAATTGATAATGAAGTTGCCACAGAGTTAGGGCATAAGCCAACGGCTACCTGGGCAACCACTCGCAAAGGCGCACTGGCACAGATGAAGAACTTTTTTGA
>JAPLBJ010000043.1 GCA_026392845.1 Actinomycetota bacterium | reverse complement strand
GTCTAATCCTGAGGTTGAGCGTTCGATCGAAGCGATCCTGATGGTCGTCGATGAGCCTGTGAGCGAAGTGATTCTGGCCCAAGTCTTAGAGAAGCCGGTAGAAGAGATTGAATCTGCACTGCTTGCCCTAGAAGCGAGTTATGGAGGGCGCGGATTTGCGCTCAAAAAGATATCCGGGGGATGGCGCTTCTATAGCGATCCCCAATATTCAGCCGTCGTAGAGAAGTTTGTGCTTGATGGCCAGCAATCCAGGCTCACGCAGGCCGCCCTTGAGACTCTTGCCGTCATTGCTTACCGCCAGCCAGTCTCTCGAGCTCGCACCTCAGCTATCCGCGGCGTCAATGTTGAAGCGGTAATGAAGACCTTGGTCACGCGTGGCCTAGTTGAGGAGTCCGGAGTAGAGCATGAAACAGGAGCCATCCTCTACAAGACATCTACCTTCTTTCTTGAACGTCTAGGCTTGAATTCACTCGAGGATCTTCCAGCCCTGGCTCCTTACCTGCCAAACCTGGATGCCCTGGACGAAGTGCTCGATTCGCTTACTGACTAGGCATCTTCTAGACTCTCCCTTCACTTGACTGTCGGGAATGGATAGCCACATGGCCGAAATGCGCCTCAATAAAATAATCGCTGACGCTGGAATTACGAGTCGTCGCGGAGCAGATGAACTGATCTCAGATGGTCGAGTTACCGTCGATGGATATGTCGTACGCGAGCTAGGAAAGAAAGTTGACCCTGACAAGGTTCAAGTAATGGTTGATGGTGAGACAATTACGCGCTCAACGACTAAGACTTATCTTGCACTTCATAAACCTAAGGGTGTTTTGTCAACGATGTACGACCCCGAAGGGCGTCCTTCCTTGAGCGACTTTATTGACCTTCGCCGCGAACGCTTATTCCACGTGGGGCGCCTCGACAAGGATTCTGAGGGGCTTATTCTGCTGACAAATGATGGAGATCTCACCTTTAGGGCGACCCATCCATCCTTTGGCCTGGAGAAGACCTACATCATTGAATTTGATGGAATTTTACCTTCAGGGGTCGAGAAGACCCTTTTGAAGGGAGTAGAGCTAGAAGATGGAATCGGTCGAGTCTTATCCTTCCGTGAACTCTCACCTCGTTGGATTGAAGTCTCAATTCACGAAGGTCGCTACCACATCATCCGTCGATTGATGGAGGCGGTAGGAGTCGATGTCTTGAGACTGGTGCGAACCAAGTTCGGTCCGATCTCCCTGGGGGATACGACTGAAGGACGTTGGCGAGACCTTCATGATGGGGAATTGCTAAATTTGCGTAACGCTTTAGATATGTAACCTTAAAACGGTTTATAGTTAATAGGTACAATAGCGTTATATCGATAAATAGGTATTACCGGATAAAAGTAACGATTTATCGATAATCATCCAGCGCAAATCACGCGTCAGATACCTATAAGTCGATATTTCCCAAAGTGTCGTTATCCATCGGGATTCGGATCCGGGAGGTCACGTTTGTAGTAAAACAGTTATATCAATAAATGGCTAAATTGCTTAGACATTATTCTATTCAGCGTCGTATTTTAGCTATTCCCAGTACCATTAGCCCATGTCTACACGTGCCATCAGGGGAGCGATTCAAATCGCAGCCGATACTGAGAGCGATATCAACGCGGGTGTAGCCCAGCTTTTGAAGGCGATTATGGAGGCGAACCAGATCGAGCTCGACTCGATTATCTCGGTGCTGCTCACTTCTACCCCAGATCTCACTTCTGCATTTCCAGCAGCTGGAGCACGCGCCCTTGGATTTACAGAGATTCCACTGATGTGCGCCGCCGAAATTGATGTCAAAGGGGCTCTTGAGCGTGTAATCCGAGTGATGTTGCATGTGGAGAGCGAGCGCAAAACGAGTGAAATCTCCCATATTTACCTAGGTGGAGCCCAGGCTCTTCGCCGCGATATAGCCCAATAATCGAGCGCCAATGTCAATATTTTCGGGAGTTCGAATCGTGGGCTCTGGCCTTATCGGAACATCGATAGCTCTAGCCCTTACGAAGATCTCTATTCCTGTTGACCTAATCGATAGTGATACTAGAAGTGAAAACTTGGCAAATGATCTGGCGAAGGGGGAGAAGCTCATTGATCCAGAACTCGTTATCTTCTCCTTGCCGACTCAGCACCTACCCTTGGTCATAGAGGCTGAATATTCACTAAACCCAAGGTCGACATTTATAGATATTGGTAGCGTTAAGACCAATCCTTTACAGGTAGTTTCGGCTTCAAAGCTACCTTTGGCTCAGTTCGTAGCCACACACCCCATGGCAGGGCGTGAAATAGGTGGTCCTGAGTCGGCTCGAGGAGATCTCTTTGAAGGGCGTAGTTGGGTTTTGACCCCACAGGGTAGTTCTACAGAGTCGATAGATCGGGCTAGAAAACTGGTCGAACTTTTAGGTGCTACCCCGGTAGTGATGGATGCATCGGAACACGACAAGGCAGTTGCTGCGATATCTCACCTGCCTCAAATCCTCTCCTCACTGCTTGCAAAACAGCTCCAGGATTTTCCTGATGAATGGCTGGCGCTGGCGGGTCAGGGGTTACGAGACACGGTTCGAATTGCGGGCTCCGATCCAAAGTTATGGCAAGAAATTATTTCTATGAATCGTGAAAAAATTGCACCTATTTTGCATGCCCTCATTGATGATCTCCAATCATTTGAAAAACTTCTCAATAGCGCTAGCGATTATTCATTAGAGATTGGTGCTTTTATTGAAGAGGGACGCGTCGGTCGCGCGAAGATTCCAGGAAAACATGGAGGCAAAGCACGCAATTATTCGTATCTGCCTATCGTAATTCCTGATGCTCCCGGAAATCTCGCTGCAATATTTAATATTTGTGCGCAGATTGATGTCAACGTTGAAGATTTATCAATAGAGCATTCACCAGGACAACTCACTGGTCTCATCACACTAGGACTCTCAGAACAAGGTGCAGCGAAATTGTCAGAGCATTTGATTACTAAAGGATGGAATGTCCATCCAGTGCGCAAATAGAGAATAGACTGACCTTATGGCCATAGTCGTAGCAATAGATGGCCCAAGTGGAGCTGGCAAATCAAGTACTTCTCGCGCGATAGCGCAAAGAGCGGGCTGGAATTATTTAGATACTGGTGCGCTATATCGCGGTGTTACATGGTTAGCTCTGGAGAAAAAAGTTGAAAGCGCGAAAGATATTCTCAAAGAGTTAGGACGCGCGCCTCTTGGCTTTGTTGCAAATCCACTATCGCCATCAATCTTTGTCGGCGACACAGATGTATCGCAACAGATTCGAAGCGATGAAGTTACGGATGCTGTTAGCCGAATCAGCGCAATGCCTGAGATACGCGCCGAACTTCTCAATGTTCAGCGATCAATGATCAATGATGCAGAACGTGGAATTGTTGTTGAAGGTCGAGATATTGGAACTGTAGTTTTCCCTAAAGCGCCACTAAAGATCTACCTGACTGCTGATTTAGATGCACGTGCAGACCGGCGAGAAAAAGAGCTCCCTATTGATAGAGATGTCGCAGAAGTAGCGCAATCATTGAGCGATCGCGACCATACGGACTCGACTCGATTAGTATCCCCACTTGCTCTGGCACCAGATGCCGTAGAAGTAGATTCCACATTGCTATCACTGGAGGAAACGGTTGAGCGTATTTGGGAGATTCTCAAAGAGCGTTCACTTCTAGGTTTACCAATCATTGCAATACTGGGGCGACCAAATGTTGGAAAATCAACTCTTATCAATCGATTTATTGGTCGTCGTGAAGCAATTGTTGAAGATACTCCCGGCGTGACTCGAGATCGCGTTCAGTACGAATGCGAATGGGGCGGTCGACGTTTTATTGTTATGGATACAGGTGGTTGGGAATCCAAACCGGATGGAATTTCAGTTCAAGTAAGCGCTGGTGCAGAACTGGCGATGCAAGAAGCCGATGTTTTGGCATTTGTAGTAGATGCACAAGTTGGCGCACTAGATGAAGACGATATTTTGATTCAAGAGTTACGCAAAGCAAAGAAGCCAACAATTCTTGTAGCAAACAAGGTAGATGGCGAACGCGAAGAATCTGATGCACATGCACTCTGGAATCTGGGACTCGGTGAACCATATTTCGTTTCAGCACTTCACGGTCGAGGTAGCGGAGATTTACTAGATCGTCTCATCGAAGTTTTACCTGAAGTCGGTGGCGCACAATATAACGACGGTTATCGACGGGTTGCACTCATCGGTCGCCCCAATGTTGGTAAATCAAGTTTGCTCAACGCACTCGCTGGTGAGAATCGCGCAATTGTTGATGATGTTGCCGGAACAACTCGTGACCCAGTTGATGAACTTATTGAATTCGGTGGGTCGATCTGGAGATTTGTCGACACAGCTGGCCTACGTAAACGCGCTAATCAAGCATCGGGAACTGATTACTACGCAACGCTTCGAACACAAGCAGCGTTGGAGCGATGCGAAGTTGCAGTAGTGGTTCTAGATGCCTCGATTCCAATTTCGGAACAGGACCTTCGCGTCATCACCATGGTTGAAGAGGCTGGCAAGGCGATGGTTATTGTGATGAACAAGTGGGACTTAGTCGATGAAGATCGCAGAGACCAACTTGACCGCGAAATCGATAGACATCTCGACCAAGTTGAATGGGCTCAGCGAGTCAATGTTGCGGCCAAGACTGGTTGGCACCGAGATCGATTAGCCCCCGCACTTCGCACCGCACTCGATAGTTGGGAGCGAAGAGTTCCAACCGCAAAGCTCAACTCATTCCTTGGCGCTCTCATTGGCGCGACCCCACCACCCGTACGGGGTGGAAAGCAGCCAAAGATTTACTACGCAACACAGGCCGGCATCGCCCCGCCGAAATTCGTAGTCTTCTCAAGTGGGTGGATTGAAGCCTCATACCGTCGCTTTATTGAGCGACGTTTGCGTGAAGAATTCGGCTTTCCCGGTACTCCTGTCATGGTTGCGATTCGGGTAAAAGAGCGCGATTAGTATGAATAGATCTCTGCTCACGATTCCTAACGCTCTAACGTTTCTTCGGGCCCTCGGGATTCCACTCTTTCTCTACCTAGCGCTATCGCTAGAGGCTGATGGGTGGGCGATATTTGTATTGGCCCTTGGGGGAGCTACAGATTATTTCGATGGAAAATTGGCACGCGCGTGGGGTCAAGAATCACGCTTTGGAGAATTAGCTGATCCCGCAATTGATCGTTTCTACATCGTTGCAACACTTGTTGCCCTCGTTTTGCGCGATGCAATTCCTTTATGGATTGTCATCGTGCTTCTGGGACGAGATGTAATTCTGGGAATTTTGACCATTGCGCTGAAAACTCGTGGCCACGGTCCTATGAGCGTTACCTATTTAGGCAAGGCTGCAACCTTCAACCTTATGTATGCCTTTCCCTTTCTTCTTTTAGCCTTGCAGCAGTCATGGATCGGAACATTGGCATTCGTTCTGGGATGGTGTTTTGCTATCTGGGGAATCGCCCTCTACATTTCTACCGGTATTTCATATTTTGCAAAGGGTATTGATCTTTATCGTTACGGAAAGCGAGTTAGGTAAATGTCACAGATTCCTGATGGATTGCATTACACAAAAGAGCATGAGTGGGTTGAGGCAACATCGAATGACTCTGTTCTTCGAGTTGGCATTACAGATTTTGCGCAGAGCGCACTCGGTGACATTGTCTATGTGCAAATACCTAAGGTTGGCGAGAGTGTTTCTGAAGGAAAGGTTTGCGGTGAAATTGAATCAACAAAAAGTGTTTCAGAAATTTTTTCACCTGTCACAGGTTCTGTCACTGCTGTCAATGAGGCTCTAGTGGCAAATCCTGAAATTATCAACTCCGATCCATATAACAAAGGTTGGCTCCTTGAAATCACAGTGAGCGCACCAGCTTCAGAGCTTATGAGTGCGGCGGAATACGCGACTTTTACCGCTTGACCTAACGCCATTGACTCTCTAGTGTCACCCTTAAGTTGAAGGTGATGGAGGTGGAGAGCAATGAATGCAGCAGAATCGCAGAGCGAGCTCACATCAACAATCCATTTAGGTGTTCGAGGTGTT
The DNA here is from genome assembly GCA_026392845.1 of Actinomycetota bacterium. Classification (GTDB taxonomy): domain Bacteria; phylum Actinomycetota; class Actinomycetes; order Nanopelagicales; family Nanopelagicaceae; genus Planktophila. The sequence continues at coordinate 37,596 of JAPLBJ010000043.1, read as the reverse complement.
GCGCAGAATTCCCCAGCAAAAACACTCGAAGATTTGTTATCTAGTCTCGATGAAAAATCTCAAGTAATCGTGCGAGAAATTGCTCAATCATCTGGTGAAAAGGCAATGCTCGTCATTGCTCGTGGTCCTCAAAAAGGATCACGTTTTCTCATCACATCTGAAGGTGTGAGCATCGGAAGATCGACAGAGAGTGCAATCTTTCTCGATGATGTAACGGTCTCTCGTTCACATGCGCAGATAAAGAGAGAAGAAGGTGGTCCATTCGTTCTAATAGATAACTCGAGTCTGAATGGAACTTACCTCAACAATATTTCGGTTCAAAAGAATGTCTTGAAAAGCGGAGATGAAATTCAAATTGGCAAGTTCCACTTTGTTTTCATCGGTAGTACAAAGTAAAACGCACTAAGTATTAGGTACTAAGTATTCATATCCATTATCTATAGGGGAGAATTAAAGATGGCAGTTCCAGCGAGAGCCTATTTGAGCATCGGTGAAGTACTCACAAAGTTGCGTGGGGATTTCCCAGATATAACAATCTCAAAGATTCGTTTTCTTGAATCGGAAGGCTTGATCGACCCGCAGAGAACACCATCTGGTTACCGAAAGTTCACAAGTATTGATCTAGAGAGATTGCGCTATGTCCTCCTTGCTCAGCGCGACCAATACCTGCCTCTCAAAGTCATCAAGGAAAATCTTGATGCGATGGATCGCGGCCTTGAGCCAACCTCAACAATTGGGGGAGTAGCGACTCCGCGTCCAGTTCTAGGTCTTGCCACTATTGATGGAGAGATGGCAGCTAGTTCATTTGGCGCAACAAATGAGATGCGTCTTTCTCGCGAAGAGCTACTCAAAGCAAGTGGTCTAACTGAGGATCAACTAGTTGAACTCGAGTCATATGCCATGATTTCAATTCGCGGACGTCACTATGACAGTGATGCACTAGCTGTTGCGAAGGCTGTTACCGAGATGGCAAGTTTTGGAATTGAATCACGTCACTTGCGTTCATTTAGATCAGCTGCAGATCGAGAGATTGGACTAATCGAACAAGTCATCACTCCATTGACTCGTCAGAAGAGCGCGGAATCAAAAGCTCGCGCCGAAGAAGTACAACGCGAGATTGCATCCCTTTCAATTCGACTCCATGCCGCTCTAGTACGTGGTGGTCTCCACCGACTTCGCTAATGCTTATTCCGATGGAAGTTGTCGGGGTTCGAATTGAGATGCCCTCCAATCAACCGATAGTTCTACTCAAAGAAATTGATGGCTCGCGCTTCCTGCCAATTTGGGTAGGCAGTGTTGAAGCGAGTGCGATTGCATTTGCGCAGCAGGGGATGAGCCCTCCACGCCCAATGACTCATGACCTCATAGGAAATATGCTTGACCTTCTTGATACGACGCTGACCGCGATTCACTTGACAGAGCTCGTCGATGGAATTTTCTATGCGACCCTGAACTTGCGTGATGCATCCTCAACATTATTGACACTCTCGGCCAGGCCCTCGGATGCGATTGCCTTGGCACTTCGCACCAAGAGCAATATTTTGGCAACGAGTGAACTCCTAGATCAGGTAGGGATCGAGATACCGGATCAGGGTGGGGCAGAGGGCGGTACGGGCGAGGAGAGCCAAGAGCTCGAGCGATTCAGAGAGTTCCTAGACCAGATAAACCCAGAGGATTTCGCCGGATAAGTCTCAACCTCAAGTAGAGGTTTCGTTCGTGTCGGTGATTGAATAGAGGCCTTGCGACTCCTACATTTGTCTCACTCCCCAAGAGAATCGAGCACTTCCCGTGACTGCCCAAGATCTCGAAATTGGCTACCGTGGCGCAACTGCATGTTCAGCCGCAGGTATTACATATCGACAACTCGATTACTGGGCGCGCACTGGTTTAGTTGAACCAAGTATTAGAAGTGCAAGTGGTTCTGGAACACAACGTCTTTATGGCTTCCGCGATATTTTGGTTCTCAAAATTGTAAGTATTGCCGTGAGTAAAGTTTGGCATGAGGTTGAGGGTTCACTTTCAACACTTGTTGGCGAGATCAACGGCCAGCGTGTTGGTGGGGAAAGTAACGACGAACTTTCGCAACGTCGAAAGGCGAAAGGCGCCTAAAGCCAATACTCTTCACCCTTCCCATTGAATCAAAGTAGGGGAGTGGTGATGTCGTACAACGGTGAGCGCTTTGAAAAGCGTCATATCGGGCCTTCTGGCTCGGACGAGCTGGAGATGTTAACGCTGCTCGGTTACCGCGATATTCAGACTTTCATCAGTGATGTTGTTCCAGCAAATATTCAAATTGCTAAAAAACTTTCACAAACTTTAGATTCTGCAAAGAGTGAAGTTGAAGTTATTGCTGAACTTCGCGAGATTGCTTCACAGAATAAAGTCTTCACATCGCTCATTGGCGGCGGTTACTACGGAACAATTACACCTGCTGTTATCAAGCGAAATGTTTTGGAAAATCCTGCCTGGTACACCGCTTACACACCATATCAACCAGAAATTTCACAAGGTCGCCTAGAAGCAATTTTTGCTTTTCAAACAGTGATCTGCGATATGACTGCGCTCTCTCTATCTAATGCTTCGATGCTCGATGAAGGTACTGCGGCAGCAGAGGCTATGACTGTTGCGAGGCGCACTTCTAAAACGAGTGACGATGCAGTGTTTTTGATTGAGGAACATGTTCATCCGCAAACCAAAGCAGTTGTACACACTCGCGCAAAGCCTCTGGGAATCAAGGTTATTGAAGTCGACGCTGGCCATGTTGCTCGTGATGGATTCGATCAAGAGTTCTTCGGTCTCTTAGTTCAATATCCGGATACCACTGGAGAAATTTGTGACTTCGCAAAAGTAGCGGATTATGCGCACTCCAAAGGTGCACTTGTTATCGCAGCCACAGATTTATTGGCACTAACTTTGATTAAGGCGCCAGGGGAGTGGGGCGCAGATATTGCAATTGGTTCCGCTCAACGCTTTGGAGTACCAATGGGATTTGGTGGGCCGCATGCAGGATTTATGGCAGTGCGTGAAGGTTTAGAAAGATCTTTGCCAGGTCGATTAGTTGGTCAGAGTATTGATGCACATGGCAACCCAGCATTTCGTTTAGCTCTGCAAACGCGTGAGCAACATATACGTCGAGATAAGGCAACGAGCAATATCTGTACTGCTCAAGTCCTTCTTGCAAATATCAGTGCCTTCTATGCAATGTGGCATGGACCAGATGGGCTTCGCGCAATTGCAGAGCGAGTTCATGGATACGCATCACGTCTTGCGAGTGCAGCAAATTCTCGCAACGAGAACATTTTTGATACGGTAACAATCGATGTAGTTGATGCACATGCGGTACATCAACGCGCGGCATTGAAGAAATATAACTTTGGCGCAATTTCAGATACCCAAGTCCGAGTTTCTTTTGATGAGACAACGACGGACGCGACGTTCCAAGAAGTTCTAGAGATTCTTGGTTTATCCGATGCAAAAGCATCTCGAATTTCTCCGACATTCGAACGTACTTCAACATATCTGAGCCACCCAGTTTTCAACACATATAGATCAGAGACATCAATGATGCGCTATCTGCGTACTTTGGCGGATCGCGATCTCGCACTTGATCGAACAATGATTCCGTTGGGTTCTTGCACAATGAAACTCAATGCAGCCACTGAGATGGAGGCAGTGACCTGGCCAGAGTTCTCATCTCTTCACCCATTTGCGCCAGCAGATCAGACAAAGGGTTCGCGTTTACTTATTGAACAACTTTCGAAATGGTTGGTAGAGATCACTGGTTATGACGCAGTTTCTCTTCAACCCAATGCTGGCAGTCAGGGAGAATTCGCTGGCCTATTGGCTATTCGCAATTACCATGATTCACGCGGCGATACTGGGCGAAATATTTGTCTGATTCCATCGAGTGCTCACGGTACAAATGCGGCGAGTGCAGTTATGGCGGGCATGTCGGTAGTAGTCGTTGAATGCGACGATGAAGGAAACGTTAGTTTAGAAGATCTTAAACTGAAGATTGCTCTCAATGCTGACGCCCTTGCGGCCCTCATGGTCACATATCCATCGACTCATGGCGTTTTTGAATCTGCAATTTCAGAAATCTGCGCGATGATTCATGATGCTGGTGGACAAGTTTATGTAGATGGTGCAAATCTCAACGCACTAGTTGGAACAGCGCAACCAGGAAAATTTGGTGCTGATGTTTCTCACCTCAATCTCCATAAAACTTTCTGCATTCCACACGGTGGTGGGGGACCAGGTGTTGGTCCAGTGATTTGCAAGGCACATCTAGCACCGTTTCTACCTAACCATCCATTAGATGCAACAGCAGGGCCTGCAACAGGTCCTGGACCAATTTCAGCAGCACCTTTTGGATCTGCGAGTATTTTGCCAATATCTTGGGCCTACATTCGCCTTATGGGGGGAGAAGGGCTAACACATGCAACTGAGGTAGCAATATTGAATGCAAATTACATGGCGGCGCGACTCAAATCTTCATATCCGATTCTCTACACCGGCAATAAAGGTTTGATTGCACATGAATGTATTCTCGATTTACGTGAGATAACTAAAATTTCAGGAGTAAGCGTTGATGACATTGCAAAGCGATTGATGGACTTTGGTTTCCATGCACCGACGATGTCTTTCCCTGTTGCTGGAACGCTAATGATTGAACCAACTGAATCCGAAGATATTCTCGAGATGAATCGCTTTATAGATGCGATGGTTGGCATTCGCTCTGAGATCCAAGAGATCATCGATGGAAAGCAAGATATTGATGGTTCACCGCTTCGAAACGCACCACACACTATTGCGGCTATTGCAGCGACCAATTGGGAGCGCAGCTATTCACGGGAGGCAGGGGCATTCCCAGCCACGATTACAGGCCTAATTCCGGGTGAATTGATTGGGGTTCGCGGTAAGTATTGGCCAGCCGTTGGACGCATTGATGGCGCCTTTGGAGACCGCAATTTGGTCTGTTCCTGCGCGCCAATAGAGGCATATAGCTCCTAATTGAGCCTGTTCTGTGCGGGGATGGCTGATTCCCATTTACTTTACATAATGCAACTTATCGGCGTTAGATATACGCTCAGCGGTATACCCGTCTGCTGATAAATCCAAGGATTCCAAGACCTGCCCATGTCAGTATGAAAGTCCAATTCCCGAGTTTATTAGCAACTGTTTGACCTGAATAAAGTTTTGAATTCGCAAACAAATGATCAGGTTGATTACTCGTTGTTGATTTCACAATATTTCCTTGTGAATCGATAACTGCGGAAATTCCTGTCGTTGATACGCTGACGAGATCTCGATGATTTTCAATTGCTCGGATTCTCGAAATCGACAATTGCTGCGCACTTTGTGCACTTGTTCCAAAAGTTGCATTATTGGTTTGAACAACGAGTAAGTTCGAATCCCGACTGACACGTCGTATATATGAATCATCGATGAGCTCATAGCAAATAATTGGGCCTAAAAGAGCACTGTCGACTTTATGTATGACATTTTGTGTACCAGGCGTGAAGTTTTGTACATCGTCGACAAATGGTGAGAAATTCCTAGCAAGGCTTCGAAGCGGGATGTATTCACCGAAGGGTGTCAGGTGTTGCTTGATGTATGTAGTTGCCGCACCCTGATTCCAGAGGATTGAAGCATTCTCTACCTTATTACCTGTACTCAAAACTGCCCCAATAATGATCTGCTTAGATGTTAGTTTGTTGAGTGAAGTCAATGATGTTTGCACATCGATGTTCTTATATGGATCCACGTCGACACTATTTTCTGGCCAAATAACGACACTGAAATCCCTATTTTCCTGAATGGCTCGTTGCGTTTCCTTCACATGCATATTGAATACAGCCTTAGCTCTAGAATTGAAATCCAATCCGAGTTGAGGAACATCACCTTGCACAAGTAAGGACTTGAAGTTACCGATTGATTCCATAGAGGGCATTGTGATTACTGAGATAAACAAAAGTGTCAAAACAAATCCGTAAATTGCGCTAATCTTGAAATTGCGTGAAATGAAGAATAGAAACATTCCGATGCAGATAAGAACACTTGAGAGAAGTGATACTCCCCCGATTGCAACAATTTCTCGATAAGGTGCATCGGCCTGACTAAATGCTAATCGTCCCCATGCAAAGCCTTCGAATGGGAATATGGAACGAAGATGTTCTAGTACTAAAAATATCAGTGGGAAAAAAACTATTCGCTTTTTCCGCGCCCATGCCAACGGTAAGAAAAGCAGTGACTCCCCTAAGCAAAGAATAAGCCAGGGAATATTGCCCACATAGGTGGAGCTCCAATGTAGGAGAAATGAATTGAATGTAAACGCAATCACGAAAGTACTGGTTACTGAACGTTTGCCTTTATGGAGGATCCAAATCCAAAGAGAGATGGCTATAGGTGCTAAATACCATCGATCTATTGGTGCATAACTAGCGGATAAGAGCCATCCAGTAAATATTGAAGAAAGAAGCATTACCAACCCAATGCGCTAATCATTTTGTCGACTGATGCACCCAGACCATATTTTTCTTGGAACTTATAGATTTGCGAAAGATCTTTGGGTTTAGTTGGCATCGCAATCTCCATAGAAGGAATGGAAACATCTCGAGCGCAATGTACAAGTGTTGGTGCAATTTTTAGATAATCGAGGCCTTCGAGAATTTTTTTACTGAGAGCCGGAGCAAAAGGTGAATCACTTGCCTTAGCTTTTGCGATCGCTTCATCAACATCTGCAGCGTTATTTGCAATGATTGCCGCACCCTTTTCACCAATACCTTTGACCCCAGGCAAACCATCAGAGGGATCTCCGCGAAAGATCGCGAAGAGCGCATACCGATCGCCTGGAATAAGATATTTATTAGCAACCCATGCATGATCAACTAAATCGTGTTGTGAAACTCCCTTTGCAAGATAAACAACTTTTATATCTTGCTTGTCATCAACTAGTTGAAATAGATCACGATCGCCAGTAACAATACGTATTGGTCCCTTTTCGCGTACTGAAAATGTCGCCATGACATCATCGGCTTCATAATCATCGACACCCACTAAAGGAATACCGAAGAGATCGAGTAAATCCAAAAGAATTGGAATCTGGGCCGTGAGTGTTTCCGGCTCTTCCTCCTCCCCCTCAACATCGAGACGGTTTGCTTTGTAATCAGGAAAAAGATCAACGCGCCAGGAAGGTCGCCAATCCCCCTCTATGCAAGCAACGATTCGATTTGGTTTATACATTCCGATCAAACGAGATGTCATATCTAAATATCCACGAATTGCATGTACTGGCATTCCATCAGGGGCTGTGAGTGTGTCTGGCATACCGTAGTAAGCGCGATACCAAAGTGAGGCGCTATCTAAGAGCATCAAGGTCATAAGTCCCCCATTAAATATGCAACTACTCCACGATCCAAGCGTTTGACGCCCTCTTTGCATTTCTCTCGAAGATTTTCACTCGCTCCACCAATTTGAGTGAGTAAATCGATAAGTTGTTTGGTCGAACGCACGAAATCACCGACCGAAAGATCACTTCCCTTGAGAACACTTGACAGAGATTGTCCATTCCCCCAGCGATATGAGATGGAACAGAAACCAAAATCAGGTTCTTTCTGCGTCTTCACACCAAAATCATTTTCTAACTTTTCAAGTTGAACCCAAAGCGATGCTATTTCAGAGAGAGCATTGGCTACATTGATATGCGGAATTTTAGGAGCAAGATTCTCTTGGGAACGAGATTGAAAGATCATTGACGAAGCAACGGATAGAAGCTCCGGAGCGCTCAAATTATCCAGAAGGCCAAGACGAATTGTTTCAGTCAAAAGGAGATCAGATTCTGCGTAAATCTTTGCAAGTATCTTTCCTTGCGGAGAGCTCTTTTCCCCGTCTATATATTTGAGATGCGTCAGGACATCACAGATTTGATCAAAGGTTTTAGCGATAACATGAGTGCGATTCTCTACGCGTTTGGTCAAACCATCATTTTCACGACGCAGTCGATCTGCTCGCTCTGCTAAACGAGCATGTGTTTCGCGGTCACTGCATCCATGGCAACTATGTTCGCGCATTCCCTTTTTCAGCCCTTGCATCTCGCTTTCAAGGTGAGCTCTCTGTCTATTATCAAAAGTTTTCTTACCATCACGCTTAGAAAGCAAGATTTCAATCTCACGAATTTCTCGACGCAATCGTGCATAGTCGTTAAAATCGCCAAGATGGCAGGTTGCATCTTTCATTAGTTCAGCCATTGCAACGTTATTCTTTTTGATCTGTCGCGTCAGACCAACTACCGCTCTATCAGCTTGAAATTGTGCAAATGAAGATTCGAGTGAACCACGAGCGCGTTCGCGACCAAATCGAGAGATGAGATTTATCGCCATGTTGTACGTAGGCGCAAAGGAAGAACGTAGAGGATACGTACGAGTGGATGCGAGTCCAGCAGCGGTTGCAGAATCAACTGTTGGAGACCACTGGATAACAGCATTACCTTCAATATCAATACCACGACGACCTGCACGACCGGTGAGTTGCGTGTACTCCCCCGGTGTAATTGGAACGTGAGCTTCACCGTTATATTTCACAAGTTTTTCTAGTACGACAGTACGAGCTGGCATATTGATTCCAAGTGCTAATGTCTCTGTTGCAAATACAGCTTTGACTAATCCTTTTTGAAACAACTCTTCTACTGCGCCTTTGAAACTTGGTAACAAACCTGCGTGGTGGGCAGCGATACCTCGCTCTAAAGCAGTGAGCCAATCATCAAAACCAAGAACAACTAAATCCTCTTCAGCTAAGTTCTGTGTATATCGCAGAGCGGTTTCTCTAATGATTGCACGCTCGTCGGTGTTCGTGAGTCGTAATCCAGCTTGCAAACACTGTTTCACCGCGGCATCACAACCTATGCGTGAGAAGATAAATGTAATCGCTGGCAAGAGATTCTCTCGATTTAGCTTTTCTATAATGTCGGCGCGCGTAAGACGCCCACCTTCTTCGCTAAATCGTTCGCGGCGTTGGCGAGGCACTCTTATTTTGCGCATCGCCTCGCGTTCCAACTTCAAGATTTCAGCGTTGATTTGTCCAGGTTGCGAGAATAGATCGACAAGGCGATTACCGATTAGAACATGTTGGTAGAGAGGAATAGGTCTAATTTCACTCACAATGACTTCAGTACTTCCTCTAATCTCACCTAACCATTCACCAAACTCTTCGGCATTTGAAACTGTTGCAGAGAGTGAAATTACTTGGACACTTTCCATCAAGTGAATGAGTACTTCTTCCCATACGGCACCTCTGAATTTGTCGGCAAGATAATGGACCTCATCCATTACGACGCATCCTAAATTCTTGAGAGTTGAAGAATTCGCATAGAGCATGTTGCGAAGCACTTCAGTAGTCATAACGAGAATATCTGCTTCGCTATTGATACTCGTATCTCCAGTAAGAAGCCCAACTCGATCTTCTCCGAAACAAGCGACAAATTCTTGGTACTTTTGATTAGAGAGTGCCTTGATCGGAGTTGTATAAAAACATTTCATAGAACGACGCAAGGCGATGTAGGCAGCGAATTCTCCTACAACTGTCTTACCTGCACCCGTCGGCGCTGCTACTAAGACCCCTTTGCCATCTTCAACTGCATTGCATGCAGCAATTTGAAATGGATCAAAAGGAAATTCGAAGGTTTCGATAAATTCGGCAGTGATTTGATATTTCTTACGCGCACTAGCTGCGGCAAATTTTTCCGCTGGTGAGGCTACGGTATCCATGTAGAAAGAGCCCCCATTACGCATTCAGCCGAAATAGGTAACTGTCCTATCCGCTCACCATCTGCATAGGCAACAGTATCGGCTTCAATACGAACTCTTTTGCTTCTATACACATCTACCTCTGGGTGGTGGATGTGTTTTCCGCTATATACCTTGGGAAATACTCGAATGAATTCAGGAATCGAAACTGGACGCAAAATCATGACATCGAATAATCCATCTTGAATACTTGCATCGGGGCACACTTTCATTCCGCCGCCATACGATGAGCCATTTCCAATTGCAATCAACATCGCTTGTGTTGAAATCACCTGATTGTCTAGTTCTATTTCATAATGAACAGGCTTGAATTTCGGTAGCTCAAGTGCAATAGCAGCGTTGTATCGCATAGGACCTTTTGGCCATTTGAGAATATTTGCCCGTTCGTTAACAATCGCATCGAATCCTGATGAGAGAACGGCTGCAAACCATTCACCATCGACAAGGCCTAGATCTATATTTACAGGATTAGTTTCAAATACTCGTTGCAGATAGGCAGTTATCTCATCGAGAGACCAACCTAAAGTCCTGACGAAATCGTTGCCCGTTCCCCCTGGAATAAATGCAATTGGAATATTGGCGGGAACTGCAGATTGTAAAATCAGATGCGCTAAACCATCTCCCCCAACTGCAATGATTCCGTCGATAAGAATTCGATCCCTAGATATTTTCTCTTTGAGAGAGGTAGAAAGTGAATGTGCATTCACACCTGTGACAATTTCATAATCAATGCCTCTACTTGAACAAAAGCCCGCCACTTTTGTACCCATCGTTGCGCCTCGACCCTGTCCCGATGTCGGGTTGATCGCAATGAGCCACATCGGCTAAATCTTCTCCGCGGAATCGATTGGTGAGACCCCATCTATGGCCTTAGAGGATTTCTTATCGCGTCGCTTATCAACCAATAACGCTATTCCCCCAGCCATAAAATAGAGGAGACACAGCGGTAGCGCGAGTAGAAGCATGGTAAATGGATCAGCTGTCGGTGTGAATGCCGCTGTAAAAAGAACGATTGAGAAAATCCATATACGCCAAGGTTTCAGAATTGTTTGACCGCGAAGGAAACCGATCAGATTAAAAGTGACTAGAAATACTGGTAACTCAAATGCCAAACCAAAAATTAGGATTATTCGCATCACAAAGTCTAGGTAATCATCGAATTTTACAAGGTTTGATAATGAATTTGGAGTAAAGCCAAAGAGTACTTTTATCGCAACCGGGAGAACTAAATATCCTAATGTGGCACCGGCGGCGAAAAATGGTGTAGCAGATAGGATAAAAAATATTGAGTTTCGTTTTTCCTTGCGGTGCAAACCTGGAGCGATGAAGGCCCAGAGTTGATAAAGCCACAATGGTCCCGACAAAATCACACCTGTTAGAAGTGCAACCTTGATCTGCAAATTCAGAGGGCCGAGAACGCCGTTTATGTAAAGAGAGCCACAGCTAGTATCTCCATTAGCTTGCGCGGCGGCTAAATCGCACACTGGTTTTGCTAAGTGTGTAATTATTGGATTATAAAAAATCCAACCAATGACTGCACCTGCCGTTATGAATAAAACGGCACGAAAAAGTCTTTTTCTAAATTCACGCAAATGATCGAGCAGCGGCATACGACCGCTAGAGGTGGCCGCCATAGAGATTACTTTTCGGTGCTGCCCTCTTCGCCGTTCTTCTTTTCATCTGTATTCATTTCTTTCATCTCACTCTTGAAAATACGCATAGAACGACCGAGTGAGCGGGCAGAATCTGGAAGACGCTTAGCTCCAAAGAGCACAAGAACGACAATAAGTAGGATCAAAATATGGCTTGGCTCGCGTAGAAACATACATACCCCTTTGTGATTCGTACCTGGCTGAAATACTACCCCGAAAACTCGCGCTTATCTAAGGAAGGCCTTACTTCCCCTCATAAAGTGCCAAAAGGGCTCGGGCGCTAGAAACGATATCGGCTCTTTCAGCCTCTGGGGAGAGAAGTTCAACAGATGCGCCGGCGGAAAAAATCATCCTTCTCATCCATTCGGCGGTGAAGGAAGAAATCTCTTTCTCTATTCCTGTATGGAGCTCTTTGTCATCTCCTTCGAACTCAAAGAGCTCTCGAGCAGCACGTAAATGACTATGAATACGAATTCGATAGACAAGAGCGGGGCTCTCTAATATTTGTGAGACGTTCCCAGGTTTCAATTTCTTTTCTCCCGAATTGGCATATTGAATTCGATCTAAACGAAAGGTTCTAAATGATTGAGCCTGATCGCAATACGCGAATACATATTCGTGGAATGCATCATTGTGCCATTCAATTGGCAATATTGTTCGTTCGGAAATTCGATCGGCGTAGAGCGAGTGATATCTAATATCTAAAGATGTACCCAACGAAATAGCCTTAGTAATGGTCGAGCGAATCGAACCATCAACTGCTGGCTCTGCCTTCAACTGCGCTTGCAATCCTATGAGAGTACGCAATCGCTGTGATAAAACATCAATCTTTGCAATCAAATCTTCCCGATCTATTGCAAGCGCGCTACGAACAAGATCGAGTCCTAACAATAGAGCGATAGCTTCCTCTTTATTGAGTGAGCGTGGGTTTTCCAATGTTTGTGCATTACGAATTGTGACAAAGCCAGAATCGAAAGAGAGATCAATCAATTCAAGCGGGGTATAGCCTGGCAACCCACACATCCATAGTGTTGTTAGGTCGGCATTCATTTCGCTTTCACTCACTCCGAAGTTTTGGGCAAGAGTAGATAACGCAATTCCTTGATGTGCATGCAAATATGGAACAAGGTCGAGCATGCGTGCCACTTTATTGAGAGGTGATGTCGGATTCTTAGCCATGAAGAACCACCAATTCGCGCAGTGCTTGAATCACTCCTGCTCGCAATCCATCGTCACTAATTACTTTTGCATCTGCGCCATGCCATAGAACTAGTTTGATCATTCTCTCTACATCGGGGTAGGAAATACTGATTCGATCCCACTCCCCCATATCCTCAACATTGGAAGCCATGTGTCGAAGAACATGAGCTTTACCTTTACGGATATCCAGTTGTGAAGTAAGAAGAGAATCTGCACCGCTGAGTTGAGCAGCTAAATCGAAATCTTTTGGAATTTCGTAGTTCTTGCCTTTAGACGCTTTAGCAATGTCGCCATCTATGCGGTCAAATCTGAATATTCGAATTCCTTCTCGTTTGTGATCAAAACCGACGAGGTACCAATGACCATTTCGAGTGGCAATTCCATATGGATCTACGATTCTCCCCTCGATGCTCAAATCGGCAGCAATGTAATTGAATGTAACTGGAATGCGGGACGTAATTGCCGTCGTGAGAGTTTCAAAACTTATATGTGAAGAACTCAATCGTGGGGTCATTGCTGGCAGAGCATCAATATCGGAGACAACACCTATTGAGGAGAGTCGTAGCAGAGCGCTTTGCGCAGCTCCATCGAGTGCAGCACCTCTCCATGCTTCAGCCGCGAGAGAGAGCAAACCAAGATCTTCACCAGAAATATCATCGAGGTTGAGTGCATAACTCTCGGGTCTGATTCGATAACCGGCTTCGTCGTCAAATAATGGATCAAAGCTACCTACTTCAATTTCAATTCCCAAATTACGCAGATCATCTTTGTCGCGTTCAAACATTCTCTCTTTTGTTTGAGGCGTGCCTTCGTAGCCCTCGACCGTCCTAAAGATTTCACTCTTGGTAATAAATCTCTTCGTTGCAAGTAGAGCAATTGTGAGATTAACTAAACGCTCACTCTTCCGTGACACCGTAAGAGCCTTTCGCAGGACGACGTCGGCGTGCAAGTACTTCGACACCAGGTGCCATACGACGAGATTGAATTAGAAAACCTGTGTGACCAATCATGCGCTGTTGTGGGCGAACTGCTAATCCTTCGTGGTGCCAGCCGCGCACAATCGTTTCGCTACTCTCTGGTTCAGTGAAACGACCATCATCTTTGAGTGCTTCGGCAGTTACAGAAAGCTGAGTTGTCGTTGCAACGTAAGCGAGGAAAACTCCCCCAGGTCGCAACGCTCTAGCAGCAAGATCAACGCACTCCCAAGGAGCTAACATGTCGAGGACAACGCGATCATATTCAGATTCAAAATTTTGGTCCTGCAAGTCTCCGACACTAAGAGACCAATTCGTTGGCTTTTCACCGAAATAGTTTGAAACATTGGAGTGAGCATTTTCAGCGAAATCTGCGCGTCTTTCGATCGAGTTTACCTTTCCAGTTGGACCAACTGCTCTAAGTAGCGAAATAGTTAGTGCACCACTACCGACGCCAGCTTCAAGAACGCGAGCTCCTGGATATATATCTGCTAAACCAACAATCATCGCTGCATCTTTTGGATAAACGATTGTTGCTCCACGCGGCATTGTCAGCACGTAATCTGCCAAAAGTGGTTTGAAGGCAGTGAATTTCAATCCTGCAGTTGTTGCGACGACGCTTCCCTCAGGTAGACCAATGAGTTCATCATGAACGATCCAACCTTTATGAGTGTGCCACTCTTTGCCAGGTGTGATTGTGAAGCTATAGAGCTTGCCTTTCGGATCGGTAAGTTGAATTCGATCACCAGCTGCGAAATACCCGAGGTTAGACACCAGAGCATTCTAGGCGTTTGAGGGTATCTTCGCCTCTATGGAACTACCTCTTCGACTTTCGCCGAGTCGCATCTCTGATTTCAACAATTGCCCTCAGCACTACAAGTACCGCGTTGTAGATAAGTTACCTGAACCTCCGAGCATCGATGCCGAACGAGGAACACTTGTTCATACTGTTCTTCACGATCTATTTGAATCACCCGCTTCAGAACGTACGCCCGACAAAGCGATCGAATTATTGCCTTCACGTTGGTTGGATCAACTTGAGGGAAAACCAGAATTGGCAACACTCGTTACAAATGAAAAAGAATGGCTGGATAGAGCAAGTGCATTATTGCGGGTCTATTTTGATTTAGAAGATCCATCTTCCTTCGAAGCCACACATCGTGAATTACATTTAGAAAATGACCTTAGTGAAAAACTCTATCTTCACGGCTATGTTGATCGACTAGATGTCGCACCAACTGGTGAAGTCCGCATTATTGATTACAAGACCGGCAAGTCACCGAAACCTGGCTGGGAAGAAAAAGCCCTCTTCCAGTTGCGCGTCTATGCACTCCTGTATTGGAAGAACCACGGAGTTTTGACTCGTTTATTGCAGCTGATTTATTTGGGTGATGGCAAAGTAGTTCGCAGTCAACCAACTCTTGCCGATCTTGAATCTACCGAGAAAATGCTCACGCAGATCGCACGCGACCTAGAAGCATCGTATGAAAAAAATTATTGGCCAACAAAGACGAGTCGCTTATGCGATTGGTGTCACTTTAAAAGTATCTGCCCTGCCCACAATAAATAGATTTACCATGCCATGAAATCAGCATAGTATTTTTCTAAAACCTCAATATCTAACTCTTCAAGAGATTTGATAACTCGCACTCGTGGCGATTCATCCACGGTTACAAAATGGGGAACGGCAATAAGAAATGCTCCTGATGACGTTGCTGCCGCCACCCCAGTCAGTGAATCTTCGAAGATGAGACAGTTGGTGATATCTAGGCCGAAGAAATCAGCAGCTTTGAGATAGCCCTCTGGATCTGGCTTTGTATTTTTGACGTCGTCAGATGAAATTGTGGTTGCGAAATCGTGTTCAACACCGCTAAGAACAGCATTAACGATATTCCGAGGACTCGCAGAAACCATCGCGATTGGAACTCCCGCTGCTTTCAGTGCACTAGCTAATCTTTGCGCTCCTGGCATTAGTTGTGTTCCGGCCGAAAGTTTAGCCACGACTATTTCTACAAGTGTTTTAGTGAAAAATTCTGGGCTTTCAGCACTGGCTAACGAAAACATATATTCACCAACACGAGTAAGTGGACCACCAAGGCAATAAACCTGATCAGCATGAGTCCACGTGTGGCCAAACTTAGCCATCAACTCAGTTTCACCTTCGAGCCACAAAGGTTCAGAGTTAGCAAAGAGTCCATCCATATCAAAAAGGACTGCGCTGAAAAAATTTTCCATTAGTTAGCGTTGAAGTACTTTGCTTCTGGGTGATGCACGATAATCGCAGAAGTTGATTGTTCGGGATGCAATTGGAATTCCTCCGACAACTCAACTCCAATGCGAGCAGGTTCTAATAATTCACAGAGTTGAACTTGCTGCTCAAGGTCTGGACAGGCTGGATAACCAAATGAATAGCGCGATCCACGATAACCCTGATCCAATATTTCTTGCAGGTCAGGTGAATCCAAATTATTCAGTGCTAATTCCTCACGTATGCGTGCATGCCAATGCTCTGCTAATGCTTCAGTTAGTTGCACAGATAAACCATGGAGTTCCAAATAATCTCGGTAAGCATTTGCTTCAAATAATTTTCCACTGGCAGCACTTACTGCAGCGCCCATAGTCACGATATGGAATGCGACAACGTCGGCTTTGCCTGACTCTTTGCTTGCAAAAAAATCACTAATACAGAGGCGACGATCACGTGTTTGTCTTGGGAATGAGAAGCGAGTGCGCTCCTTACCTTTATCAGGACCTTCGTGATGCAAGATAATCAGATCATTACCTTCGCTAACGCAAGGAAAATAGCCATAGACAACAGCGGCATTGAGCCAACCTTGCGACTGTGCTTCATTGAGAAGTGCACGTAAGCGTGGCCTTCCTTCATCTTCAACCATCGTTTCGTATTCACCGCGGTTTCCTTTGAGCCCCCATTGACCGACAAAGAGTGCGCGTTCGTCAAGCATTCCCGAATATTGTGCGAGTGGAATACCCTTTACAACTCGCGATCCAAAGAATGGTGTATTCGGAATATCGATATCGATAACAACATCACTTCGGCGCGTATCAATTTCGGCATTCTGGGAACTCTTTCGACTATTTGCCACTTTGCGTTCGCGCAACGCGGGAAGTGCAGCACCTTCATCGCCACGTTTTACAGCCATGATTGCATCCATAAGGCGCAAGCCCTCAAATGCATCGCGTGCATAACGCACTTCACCCGGGAAAACTGAAGCCAAATCTTGCTCTACATACGCACGTGTAAGGGCTGCTCCCCCAAGAACAACTGGCCATTTTTGATCGAGTCCTCGAGATGTAATCTCTTCTAGATTCTCTCTCATGATAACTGTCGACTTCACTAAAAGACCACTCATGCCAATTGCATCTACATTTGATTCGAGAGCGGCATCAATGATTTGGTTTACGGTCTGTTTTATTCCAATATTGACTACGCGATAACCATTATTAGTAAGAATGATATCGACTAAGTTCTTACCAATATCGTGGACATCGCCCTTGACCGTTGCAAGCAGCATTGTTCCACGGCCAGCCTCATCACTTTTTTCCATATGTGGCTCGAGAAGTGCAACAGCACTTTTCATCACTTCTGCGCTTTGAAGAACGAATGGCAATTGCATCTCACCTTTACCGAATAACTCTCCTACTGTTTTCATGCCTTCAAGTAGATAGTCATTGATAATTGCTAGGGGAGCTATTCCTTGGGCTATTGCGGCATCAAGATCATCTTCAAGGCCAACTTTCTCACCATCGATTATTCGACGCTCTAATCTTTTTTCTAGTGGGAGGGCAGCTAATTCTGCCGCACGAGTATTTCGTGATGCAGCGAGTTCTACACCTTCAAAAAGTTGTAAAAATTCTGTAAGTGGATCGTAAGTACATTCATCCCCGTTGAAAACTCGACGATCATAAATAAGATCGAGTGCAACTTCCTTCTGGCGCTCTGGAATTCGCACCATAGGCATAATTTTGGAGGGGTGAACTATTGCCGAATCCAAGCCAGCGTTGACGCATTCATTCAAGAAGACTGAGTTCAAAACAACGCGTGAAGCGGGATTGAGTCCGAAGGAGACGTTACTAACGCCCAAAGTAGTTTGCACCTGTGGGAATTCGATTTTCAATTGCTTTATCGCAGAGATAGTTTCAATTCCATCCCGACGTGTCTCTTCCTGCCCAGTAGCAATTGGAAATGTAAGACAGTCAATCAAAATATCTCCGGTCTGCATACCCCACGTCTGTGTTAGATCATTGATGAGACGTCGCGCTACTTGAAGTTTCCATTCACAATCGCGTGCTTGGCCTTTCTCATCGATTGTCAGAGCCACAACTCCTGCACCGTGCTCAACGACAAGTGGCATAATCTTGGCGAAACGAGAATCTGGCCCATCACCATCTTCGAAATTCACAGAGTTGATAATGCTTCTGCCACCCAGTTTTTCTAATCCAGCTTTGAGAACTGCTGGTTCGGTTGAATCCAAAACAATAGGAAGTGTTGAGGCAGTTGCAAAACGTGATGCGAGTTCAGACATGTCAGAGACGCCATTGCGGCCTACATAATCAACTGAAAGATCGAGCATGTGCGCACCATCGCGAATCTGATCACGTGCTATTTCAACACATGTCTGCCAATCTTCTTCAAGTAGCGCATCCCTAAATGCACGAGAACCATTTGCATTTGTACGTTCACCAATAGCCAAATAAGTCTTATCCTGTCTGAAGGGAACATACTGATATAGAGATGATGCACCGGGTTCTATATCTGTTATTCGTTCTAAATTCGTCGTTCCACCAATTTCATCAACTACAGCCTTGAGGTGTAACGGGGTTGTTCCACAACAGCCGCCAATAAGTGATACTCCATAATCTTTTACGAAGCCTTTGAGAGCGATTGCTAACTCTGCAGGGTTGAGCGGATAGTGAGCGCCATTGGCTCCAAGAATCGGTAGACCAGCATTAGGCATAACTGAAATTCCACAATGTGCGCTTTTGGAGAGATAGCGCAAGTGTTCTGACATCTCAGTTGGGCCAGTTGCACAATTGAGACCAATAAGATCAATATCCAGTGGTTCTAAAGCATTAAGTGCTGCTCCGATTTCAGAGCCCAACAACATTGTTCCTGTTGTTTCAACGGTTACTTGTGCAATCAAAACAATGTCGCGATCGCTTTTGTTGATTGCATTGCGACCACCATTTACTGCAGCTTTTGCTTGCAATAAATCCTGTGTCGTTTCAATGAGTAGCGCGTCTACGCCGCCATCAATGAGTCCTTGTGACGCTAATTCATATGCATCTCTCAGTTTCTCGTACGTTGTGTGTCCAAGGCTTGGCAATTTAGTACCCGGTCCCAATGAACCTAAAACGAAGCGCGGCTTATCAGGTGTAGAAAATGAATCAGCACATGTGCGTGCAATTTTTGCACCTTCAAATGCCAATTCATAAATACGATCTTCGATTGAATATTCAGCAAGATTTGCCCAATTAGCTCCAAAAGTATTCGTCTCAATAGCATCTACGCCCACGCTCAAATATTCATTATGAACAGCAGCAACAACGTCTGGGCGGCTGACATTGAGAATTTCATTACAACCTTCATAACCCTGAAAATCTTCCAGTGTTGGATTCTCTTCTTGAAGCATTGTTCCCATGGCGCCATCTGCGATAATCACTCGAGTTGAGAGGGCTCTGCGCAGGAGACCAGGGGTCTTTGAGGACAATTTCAACTTACTCACTTGTCGAAGGTTACCGTAAGGTGTCGATGTGGACATTCTAAATATCCCCGCGCTTCGAACCCCAGTGATGGTCATCGCATTCACAGGGTGGAACGATGCCGGAGAAGCAGCCTCAGGAGCATTAGCTCATCTTCTCGGCGCATGGAGTTGTGATTCAACTTCGATAGTGCCTGAATTGATTGCAGAAATTGATCCCGAAGATTTTTATGACTTTCAGGTAAATCGTCCAATAATTGATTTAGATGAATCTCAAATCCGGTCTATCACGTGGCCAACTACACGAGTCTTTGGCATCCAAACTCCGCATCTGCCCAACGATTTTGTAATCGTTCAGGGTGCAGAACCTTCAATGCGATGGAAATACTTCACTCGCGAAATTCTTGATCTCGCTGACGATTTAGATGTTTCATTGGTTATCACTCTGGGTTCGCTTTTGGCCGATGCGCCTCATTCACGTTCTATCGGCGTAAGTGGTACTGGAGGCCATCCTGATTTAGCGCAAAGATTAGGAGTAGAGACTTCGCGCTACGAAGGTCCAACAGGAATACTCGGAATAATCCAAGATAATTGTTTCAAGCGTGGAATAGATGCAATATCTCTATGGGCTGCAGTTCCGCACTACGCATCACAATCGCCATCACCTAAAGCATCTTTGGCGCTCATCAACGCTCTTGAAGATTTCTTGGAGATTGATTTACCTCTTGGTGAATTACCTACTGAATCTACGCAATGGGAAGCAGCTGTTGATTCGATGGCGAAAGAAGATAGCGATATCGCTGAATACATAAAGTCATTAGAAGAAAGCAAAGATGCTTCAGAAATACCAGAAGCTTCAGGAGAGAGCATTGCAAAAGAATTTGAGCGATACCTTCGTAGGCGAACCCAAGACTAAATTGCTATACCCAGAAGTGAATCAATAGCTCTAGAGAGCTCGCCCGCTTCTCCCCCCATACTTCCTTCTAACGTTTTATCACTCCATGATGAGAGCGCTTCAAGTGCTGTGGATGTGTCCAAATTGTTTGAAAGCGCGTTAATCATCTCTACAATAACTGGTTTCGTGGGTGCTACTTCTTCGCGCGAGAGTGCAATCGTGAGCTTTTCAAGGAGTTCAACTGCATCATCGAGCAATGATTGTGTCCACATGCGGTCTACTGAATAGTGCTGTGCAATCAGCGCCAGACGAATTGCCATTGGACTTATTCCTTCATTTACCATCTTTGAAACAAAGAGCAGATTGCCTTTACTCTTACTCATCTTTTCGCCATCAAGACCAATCATTCCTGTATGAACATAAGAACGAGCGAACTCTTTACCCGAAATAGCTTTGCTTTGTGCCGCACTCATCTCGTGATGAGGGAAAATCAAATCGCTACCGCCACCTTGGATATCAATCGAATATTGCTTGTCGAGGCCGTCATCTAAGTAATGCAAAGCAATGGCACTGCATTCGATATGCCATCCAGGACGTCCCTTTCCAAATGGAGAATCCCATCCTGGTTCACCTTCACGTTGATGTAGCCAGAGCAACACGTCAAGAGGATCACGTTTTCCAACTCTGGAAGGATCCCCACCTCGCTGTGCAAATATTTCTAACATCTCCGGATCACTCAAGTGTGATCGCTTACCAAAGTCGGAATCACTATGTACCTCGAAATAAAGGTCTGAATCAACTACATAGGTTGGTGCAGATGTTTTGATTTTCGAAATAGATTCGATAATCATAGGAATAGCTTCAACAACGCCAATGTAATCCTTAGGCGGAATTATGTGTAGATCAACCATGTCACCGCGGAATAGTTCAATTTGGCTTGTAGCTAATTCGCTCCAATCAACATTGTCACGCTTAGCCCGCTCGAATAATGGATCATCGATATCGGTAATGTTCTGTACAAAATCAACTTGTGCACCAGTGGCTCGCAAGTATCTATTGATGAGATCAAAGGTGATGTAGGTAGCTGCATGGCCTAAATGAGTTGCGTCGTATGGAGTAATGCCACAGACATACATTTGATAAAAACTTTTCTTAGGCAAACTCTCATTAGATTCTGTGGCTGAGTTATAAAGGCTCAACTGCGGAAATGGTATGTCGGAATCTATTGGTGGAATATAGACCTGGGCCCATGACTTCATTTAGAAATACTATTGCATCAAACTAAAATGCGGGCCAAGGAATACTTGGCCAATCAGGATTTGGTAGAGGAAAAGTAGCGCTGTCTATAAGGCCAATGATGCGAATCTTCAAAGCTTCGATTTCTTCGGATGTTAGATAATCCTTGAGAGCGAGAACAATTTCTGAAAATCGGGAAATCGCTGATTGCAATAATGCAATTTCTGATTCCGACAGGGGTTCTCCAGCCCATTGCCATAAGACTGTACGTAGTTTGTACTCACTATGGAATGTCACGCCATGATCACATCCATATAAGTGACCTGATTGGTCAGGTAACAGGTGACCGATTTTACGATCTGTGTTGTTAATGATTGCATCAAAGAGTGCCATCATGCGCAGTTGTGGATCATCTTGCGAGAAGTAATGAGCGAGATTAATCTCTTCATCGATATCAATCCAAAGTTGAACCATGCCTATTCCAAATGGCCCATCGCGCAGAACTGTCGGAGGGACAATATTGAGTGACAAAAATTCACTAATCAAAAATGCTGCGTACTCCCTATGAGCGAGTTGGCCATCAGGAAAATCCCATAATGGTCTCTCCCCCGCAATAGGTTTATAAATGCATTGACCTTGAACGCCATCGTGTTCAATAGAAGCAAACAACGTTGCATTGGACGCATCTACTAAACGCCCAGTAACTGTTATAACTCCTGTTGTCAGGAGTTCCACATTAGCGTCGGTAACCATTTGCCCTCGGACACAAATGTCCTTGTGGATCAATAGGAATTTCGCAGAACGGACATTGAGTTCGCCCTGCGTCAACAACCATCAAGGAGCGATTGGCAAATGCAGAAGCCGCTCCTGGAGTTAGGTATACCTGAAGTAAATCGCCCTCTTCATCGACTTGTTCGGACTCATCACCTGCTGCTTCACATTCGATACAAATCAAGGATTTACTTTCGTCCCACGAAAGAGAAATTACTCCGACACGGAATTCCTCAAATATTGGCTGCTCCAGTGGTGATTCGTCGCGACTTGTAGGAATGAGTGCAATCGATGGGTTAGTACGTCGCAAATCTCGAATGAGCATCTCAACGCGCTGCGCCAAAGCAGCAACTTGTGCTTTTTCTAGTGAGACTGATGTGATGCGATTACCTGTCCGAGCTTGAAGAAAGAAGGTCCGCTCCCCAGGTTGACCAACTGTCCCTGCAACAAAGCGTTCGACCGGGTCGTATATATAGGTTACGCGACTCATCTACTTTTCTTCTTCGTCAATGGACCGCTTCCACCACCGACTAAAAGTCTTTTCTTCGTAGATGTGTTTCCCAATTCACCTATCTGTGTATGCGAATCATTGAGTAGTAACAATCGTGGCGTTTTAGAGGAGAAATCGAATACTGTAATTGAAGCGGGATCAATAATGATTCTCTGAAAATCGTCGAGACGCATACCTAGATTGGATGCAACGAGTGCCTTTATAACATCGCCATGGCTAACCATTACAACTGCACCAGTACCTGTTGATGAAAGTCCTGCGTACATCGAATCAACTGCTCTGGCTTGCATATTTGACATACCTTCGCCATCAGGAAAAAAGACCCGACTCGGATTCTCTTGAACAATCTTCCAAAGTTTTTCACGCGAAAGAGAACGCAATGTGCGACCGCTCCACATTCCGTAATCAACTTCTGTTATTCCATGATCTTCAACGGTTCGAATTCGCGTCCTCGTTGACTTCCACGGATCGATAGTTTCCATACAGCGCTGTAGCGGACTAACGCGAAGCTCTTTGACCTTTATATGCCCCAAACGTTGCGTTAGTTCCTGGGCTTGCTTTCGACCCTTTTCACTTAGTGCAATATTTGGACGCCGCCCAGAAAGTATTCCAGCAGCATTCGCTTCCGAATGTGCATGACGTATTAAAACAACTAAGGACACAGAGCAAGGTTATCGCAACGTTGCTGACTCAGTATTGCTAAGGTCGCCACATGGAAATGCGACGTGCGGGACGGACAGGACTAGATATTTCACGTCTTGGACTCGGCACAATGACATGGGGTCGAGATACAGACGAATATGAGGCAGCGGATCAATGTAGGGCTTACATAGAAGCCGGTGGCAATTTCATTGACACTGCGGCTACATATGGGGACGGAGATTCAGAACGCGTTATTGGTGGACTTATTGGGACACTATTCAATCGCGATAAAGTCGTACTGGCAACGAAAGCGGGAATTTCATTTATCGATGGCGAACGAAAAGTCGATGCTTCTCGACACGCTTTGATATCACAACTAGAAAAGTCTCTCACTCGCTTAGGGACAGATTATGTGGATCTGTGGCAAATACATGCGTGGGATTCAAATATTCCTTTAGAAGACACTCTGTCTGCTCTTGATTTTGCGTACACATCAGGTAAGGCACGTTACGTAGGAATATCTAATTATTCCGGATGGCAAAGCGCAAGAGCGATAACGCTTCAAGAATCGCATTCTATGAAAGCGCCAATCGCGACCATGCAGAATGAGTATTCACTCCTCAATAGAACCGTAGAAGAGGAAGTATTGGAGAGTGCTTCAGAACTTGGTGTCGGATTTTTAGCGTGGTCTCCTGTAGGTCGCGGTGTTTTATCTGGTAAATATAGAAATGGAACCCCTAGTGATTCACGTGGTGCTTCCCCACATTTCGCACATTTCATTGATCCATATTTGGATGAGCGATGCTCACGAATTGTCGATGCTGTTTGCGTCGCAGCCCAAGGCCTTGGATATTCTCCTTTAGAAGTTGCACTCTCATGGGTGCGAGATACACCAGGCGTTACAAGTGCAATCATCGGTGCGCGAACTGGCGCGCAATTACGTGGAGCGCTTACAACTGAACAAATCACCTTGCCCGATATCGTTAGAGATGCGCTCGACGATATTTCAGCCCTTTAGCAATTCTCCAAGAAGTGGGAAAGAACCCGAACTCCAAAGTGCAAGCCTTCAATCTCTACCCTCTCATCTACTCCGTGAAAGAGAGCCATAAAATCTAAATCAGGTGAGAGTTTGAGTGGTGAGAAGCCGTAACCAACAATTCCTAGTTCCGACAGAGCTTTGTTATCGGTTCCACCGCTCATCAAATACGGCACTGGTAAGCCTTCAGGATCTTCACTAACGAGTGCTGCACACATTGCATCCACGAGAGGACCAGAAAAATCACTTTCCAAAGCGATATCGCGAGTTATTGTTTCAACTTCAATATCTGGACCAACTAATTCGCGAATGGTTGCATTAAGTTCATTTTCATAGCCTGGAATAAATCGACCATCGACGACCGCAGTAGCTGTTTGCGGAATTACATTTGCCTTGTAACCAGCCTGAAGCATTGAAGGATTCGCCGTATTCTGAAGCGTCGCACCGATCATTCGAGCTGTGCTTCCAAGTTCGGTAAGTAGCGGACGTAAATCTAATTCGTTGTATGGCTTTCCAGTTACTTTTGCGACGCGACTAAATAGTTCTTTAACGGTCTTTGAATAGCGTTGTGGCCACTCAAAGTTTCCAATTTTTGCTATAGCCTCTGCTAATCGCGTGAGTGCATTTTCAGGGTTGATCATCGAACCGTGTCCTGCACGTCCTGATGCGGTAAGTCGCATCCAGTGAATTCCCTTTTCAGCAGTTTCTACGAAGTAGAGACGTTTGTTATCGCCAACAGTTACCGAAAAGCCACCTACTTCTGAAATTGCTTCTGAGCATCCCGCGAACACTTCAGGGTGCTTCGCCACCATCCATCGTGAACCAAAGAGACTCCCTGCCTCTTCATCAGCAAAGAATGCCAAAACAATTCTTCGTGGAGGTACGTATCCACGACGTGCCCATGAACGCACTGTCGCCAACATCATTGCATCCATGTTTTTCATATCAACGGCGCCGCGACCCCAAATCATTCCATCTTTGATAACGGCAGCGAAAGGATCGACAGACCAATCCTCTGCATTCGCAGGCACTACATCGAGGTGACCATGTAAAACTAACGCTGGTCTGGATTCATCAATCCCCTTTATATTCGCAATGACATTGCAACGACCGGGAGCGGATTCGTAAATCTTCGATTCGATACCAACTTCAGCTAACGAAGCAACAACATAGTTAGAAATATCTTTCTCATCGCCCTTACCATCACCAAAATTGACGCTAGGAAATCGAATCAATTCTTGGCAAATGCGAACAGTTTCTACTTCAAGTTCTTCGCGCTCTTGTTGGCTCATCATCTGCATATTCTCTCGCTTTCGTCCCTTCTTTTGCACCTAACGCGCTCTCGTTGCTATCGTTAGCCCGCACTCGTCCGGGTGGCGGAATTGGCAGACGCGCTAGCTTGAGGTGCTAGTTCTCGCAAGGGATTCGGGGTTCAAGTCCCCGTTCGGACACAAGACTTCTTGAGAAAGTTACGGCGGTGGCTTCGTGAATGTTGAGAAGGCGCTCGCGTTAATCCGCACAATTCCTGACTATCCAAAACCAGGTGTGATTTTCAAAGATATAACTCCTCTTCTTGCCAATGGCGACGCCCTTCACGCTATTACGGATGCTCTCTCCTCTTTTGCGACCCCTACAGCATGTATCGCCGGTATCGAGGCTCGCGGTTTCATTTTCGCTTCAACGGTTGCAGCCAATTTGCATCGTGGATTTATCCCAATCCGTAAAAGTGGAAAGCTTCCATTCACAACACATTCGCAGAGTTATGCTCTCGAGTATGGTGAAGCCACAGTTGAAATTCATATTGATGCAATTGAAAGTGGCCAACAAGTCCTTTTGATCGATGACGTCCTTGCAACAGGTGGAACCATGTGTGCTGCAATCGAACTAGTTGCTGCTTGCGGTGGCATTGTTACCGATATCGCCTCGGTAATCGAGATTCCAATTCTTGGTGGTCGAAATCGCATTTCCACTTCTTATCCTGATATAGCAATTCACTCATTGATGAGTTCTTAGCAATGCGTATAACGCAGATACAGGGACTCCGCGCACTCGCTGCCATATTGGTAACGCTCTTCCATGCGCGTCTCATGCCAGGTGGGTTCATTGGCGTCGACATTTTCTATGTCATATCTGGATATCTAATTACTGGACTCATACTGCGAGAAATCGAGGGCGACGGTCATCTTGATTTAGCGCAATTTTATCAGCGCCGCATAAAGAGGCTTCTCCCAACTTCTGCCTTTGTGCTTATTGCAACAGCAATTCTTTCTTGGATGCTTCTGCCATCAATAACTCGTGTAAATCTTGGTAAGGATCTCATCGCGGCTTCCCTCTACGTTTCCAACTATCTCTTTGCCTGGTGGCAAAATGATTATCAAAACCTGAACGCAACACCATCACCAGTAATTCACTACTGGTCACTTGCTGTTGAGGAGCAGTTCTATTTGGTTTGGCCAATATTCATTCTCGCTTTAGCGAAATTGGGCAAACGAAAATATCTAATTGCAGGTATCGGTTCGGTTACCGTCTTCTCGCTTTTATTCTCTATCTATCAGACACAAACTTCTCCGATTTGGGCTTTCTATGGCTTACCTACACGCGCTTGGGAATTGGGATTCGGGGCTCTTCTTCTCTTTATTCCTAAAACACTTTTCAAATCGAGAATAATTCCTTGGTTAGCCTTTGCAGGAATACTTTTCTCATCGATTAGATATGACGAGAATACGGCCTTTCCAGGATGGAGGGCCCTCCTTCCGGTAGTGGCAACAGTTCTCTTTATTGCATCTATAAATGTGTGGCCGCCAATGTTTAACGACTTGAGCAATAATCGGATTTCACAATGGCTTGGGGCAATATCATATCCGCTTTATCTTTGGCACTGGCCAGCATTAGTTATTCCAAGTGCTGTTCTTGGCCGCCCCCTTCACATCGCTGAACGTTTTTCTTGCATCGCACTAACTATTCTTCTTGCTCACCTAACTCATCGATTTGTTGAACAACCATTGCGTCACAAAACTCTTACTCCACAGAAGATTTACCAAGGCGCGCTTGCAGTAACTCTTATTTGTGCTTTTCTTTCCGTAGGAATATCTCTCACTTCATCGGATGAAATAACGATTCGCGGTGCGACCACAACGAAATTCACTTTATCGCAAGTACTGAAAAAGCCTGCCGTGTACGGCGATGGATGCCACGTTAATTATGGGGAGACTGAGTCGGGATATTGTACATATGGCGATGTCAGCAGTAAAAAAGTTATCGTCTTGTACGGTGATTCACATGCTGCGCAGTGGTTTCCGGCACTCAACGAATTGGCAATTGCAAATGGCTTTAGATTAATTTCACTTACAAAATCGGCTTGTCCCGCAGTTGATTCGCGTAGATCAGATCAAGGTGCTTTCAAGATGGTGCACTGCAAGAAGTGGCGCGAAAATTCAATCGCACGAATAGCTAAGCTCAATCCAATAGCTGTGATAACAAGTAGTTTTCAATACTTCAATCCCCCAGCAAATTATCCAAGCCCTTCCCGATGGTGGAGTGACGGGCAACGAAAACTATTCTCGGATTTATCTAAAACTTCCTCAAAGATCATCTACATAGCGGATACTCCACACCCTCAGCGAGATATTCCATCCTGTTTAGCCTCACGAAAGAGTTCGTCATGCGATTCAACAAAAAAGACACCAGTTGAGGTCACGAGGGGTTTCGACGTTATCAATCCAAATCCTTGGCTCTGCTCAAGTTACTGCCCAGCAATAGTTGATGGGGTCGTCGCTTATCGAGATGCATCACACATCTCTGTTGATATGGCGCTGGCATTGATTCCCCAACTTCAGGCAGAACTTGCTGCTCGGGGCATTCTCTAAATTTCGTGGCAGGATACGCCCGTGGCTGAACTCATCTATTACTGCGGAACCATGGATAGCGGTAAGTCCACTCTCGCTCTACAAACTGCCCACAACCATCAAAGTCGTGGACGGACTGGATTGATTTTTACATCAAAAGATCGAGCTGGATCTGGGGTTATTTCCTCTCGCTTAGGGTTGCAGAGCCCAGCAATTGAAGTAGATCCAGATATCGATCTTCACCGCTATGTTGTAGATCGTCTCTCTATCGGCGAGCGTATCGATTACATAATTTGCGATGAAGCGCAATTTTATGAAAGTGCACAGATCGATCAATTAGCAAAGATCGTAGATGGCTTGAGTATTGATGTTTTTGCTTTCGGAATTCTTACAGATTTCCGGACATCACTTTTTCCCGGATCAGCCCGTCTTGTCGAATTAGCTGACCGAGTAAACACGTTACAAGTTGAGGCTCTGTGTTGGTGTGGTGCACGCGCTACTCACAATGCTCGAACTTCAGGTGGTGTCATGGTTGTTGAAGGAGAGCAAGTCGTTGTTGGTGATGTTGCGGCGGGGGCTGAAATTGCCTACGAAGTCCTATGCCGTCGTCACCACATGAGACGTGTTACTGCACGCGGTTCTCGTGCTGCGCATACTTCAACCGAACCGCTACCATTCACACTCTAATTAGGGTGAAAAAATGAAAACTCGTGGTCTCGCTGTCTTGAAAGCATCTGCAGAATTTACAAACTTCGAGTTTGATCGTCGCGAGTTACGTCCTAACGACATCTCCCTCGATATTTCCTATGCAGGCATTTGCCATTCAGACATACATCAAGTTCGTGAAGAATGGGGTCCTGCAATCTTCCCTATGGTCCCAGGCCATGAAATTGTTGGCACAGTGACCGCTCTTGGATCAACAGTAAAGAACTTCACTGTTGGCGAAACAGTTGGCGTAGGTGTATTTGTTGACTCTTGTCGTAAGTGCGATAGCTGCAAAAAGGGTTTACAAAACTATTGCCTTGAAGGAATGACGGGAACATATAACGGTCTCGAGCGCGATGGAAAAACTGTCGCCATGGGTGGATACTCCAATAAGTTTGTCATCGATGCCGATTATGCAGTGCATGTTCCATCCCATTTGGATCAAAGTGGAGTCGCACCACTTCTATGTGCAGGCATAACGCTCTACTCTCCTTTGAAGAATTGGAAAGCCGGACCTGGCATGAAGGTTGGCGTCATGGGTCTTGGAGGGCTTGGCCACATGGGTGTGAAATTTGCACACGCAATGGGCGCGGATGTAACAGTTTTCTCTCATTCCCCTAGCAAAGAAGCCGACGCGTTAGCAATGGGCGCAGATCACTTTGTTTCAACAAAAGATATCTCTAACTTGAAACCACATCACAAGCAGTTTGATTTGATTCTAAATACAGTAAGTGCGCGCCTAGATATCAACGACTATCTTGAGCTGCTCAAGCTCGATGGAACCCTTGTCGTTATCGGATTACCTGGTGAGCCTTACGCTGTGCAGCCAGGAGTGCTCCTCAACGGACGACGCTCAATGGCTGGTTCGATGATTGGTGGAATGCCCGAACTTCAAGAGATGATTGATTTCTGCGGTAAGCACAACATCGTTAGCGATGTAGAAGTAATCAAAGCCGACTATGTCGATGCTGCATACAACAGAACAGTATCTAGTGATGTGAAGTATCGCTTCGTTATTGATGCGGCAACTATCTAAATAAACTGATGCATAGCAAGAGCGAGCAATGGCGCTATAGCAAGAGCGGGTAGCAAGTTGCCCACTGCCACAGACTTTATTTTCAGCAATCTAAATGCAATGCATAAAAGCATAATGCCACCAACAACAGTTATTGCATCTACTTGGTATCCCGCTAAAACTTTCCCTAGGGCCAGACCAATAACTGTCCACGCACCTTGGTAAAGGCCAACGGGCAGAGCGGATACTGCAACGCCCCAACCCAAAGATGTAGCAAAGGCCATTGCTGCGAAAAAGTCGAGTGTGCTTTTGAGTAATAGTTGATCGATGCCTGTCGACATACCATCGCTAATACTTCCCAAAATTGCCAGTGGACCAATTGCAAATAGAAGTGAGGCAGATACGAATCCTTCGATAAAGGGACTCTCTTGTGATGCACCAAATCGTTGACGTAACTTCTCTCCCACTCCATCGAGTCGATCCTCCAGGTTGAGAGCTGATCCGATGAGACCACCGATAAGTAACGAACCGAGTACAACGAGCAGTGCCCAACCAGAAGGCAATGCATCTATGTAACGGTTGGACCACAGTGGAATAAGTGCGCTACCCGCACCTAAGAATGTTACTAAGCCCAGAACATCTGTTAGCAAATCACGAGTTTTAATCTTCATACGATTACCAATGAGAACGCCGATTGCTGCACCACCAATAATTGTCACCACATTGATGAGCGTGCCTATTCCAGGAAACATTTAGTCCTACGCAAACCTGATGATTGAGGCTAAACCGAATACGAAGCAATAAATCGCAAATGGATAAAGGGTCTTCGTTTTGAACCATTTGACTAAAAATGTCACCGAAACATAGGTTGCAAAGAATGAAACACATGAACCTGCTGCAATAGGGCCTAACAATGATCTATATTCTGGCGCAAACAAATCAGGTAATTTCAAAAATGCAGCCCCTGCAATTACAGGTAGCGCTAAAAGAAAAGCAAAATCAGATGCTGTGGCGTGTGAGAGTTTTCTCAGTAATCCAGCACTCATACTCACACCGAATCTACTGATTCCAGAGAGCAGGGCTAATGACTGCGCGAATCCGACTGTCATCGCTGCCGGAATAGATAAATGTTCAACAATCTGTGCATTTGAATCTTCATTTAGATGTGATCGATTGCTTTTGCGGGTCAATCTTTCGGCACTAAAGAGTAATAAGCCATTTATTGTGAGAAAAGTACCGGCAGCAAATGGACTCGCGAACACATCCTGCAATGACTTCTCGAAAGTAAAACCTAAAACCGCTACAGGAATTGTTGCTAGAAATACGCGCCAAAAAACGCGAGATGCATCATTATGCTGGCCGCGTAATGAGTTGAGCGCTCCCCCAATGAGTGCAAACCATCTTTTGCGAAAGACTAAGAAGAGCGCGATGGCGCTAGCGGCGTGCAGTGCAACTGTCACAGCGAGATATGGCGAATTCGGATCTGTTGTAAAACTTGACCACGATCCACCAATCCAGCCGGGAATCAAAACAGCATGACCAAGAGATGAGATAGGAAATAGTTCTGTGATTCCTTGAATCAGTCCGATGAGGATGGCCTGAAAATAGGTGAATTCCATATGGAGCAGGTTATCGTGTAGTAGCCTCCACTAATGTCATTGAATTCGATCATGCATTGGCTGCGCCCACATAAAACGATTCCGATAATGCCGTGGACTGGTACAGGTCGCTGGGATCTATCAACTAAGCGCTCACTTATTCTGACTTTTGGTCTAATTATTTTCGGGCTCGGAGACTCGCTTCTCATTCAGAGTCATATTGGAAATGCTCCATGGTCAGTACTCGCACAAGGCGTTTCGCAAAATCTGAATATCACTCTTGGTTGGTCTACATTTATTTTGAGTTCCCTCGTATTGCTTTTTTGGATTCCATTAGGTGAAAGACCTGGTTTTGGAACACTCATGAATATTATTTTTATTGCAGCGGCAATCGAATTCGGAGTAACATATTTTCCAGTCGCACCAAATTATTTCGCCGGCATCATCTACTGCTTCATTGGAATCGCTCTCGTGGGATTAGGTTCAACCTTCTATATAACCTGCGGCTTAGGACCTGGCCCTCGTGATGGCTTGATGACAGCGATACACAATAAATCGGGGATTCGGGTGGGCCGCGTACGTCTTGCCATTGAAGCAACGGTTTTGATTCTTGGCGCGCTCCTCGGTGGGCGTATCGGACTCGGAACTGCCCTCTTTGCTCTATTGATTGGCCAATCCATAGCGATTTCTCTTGGTGTTGTTTCCCGATTTACCGCGAAGTAGCGATTACTCTGAAGGTTCTTCCCCCGGCTTGTGAGCCGTGAAGTCACACGGGGTCGCAACCACCCCCGACACCAAAATGAGAAAGGCTCACCATGCTGGATAGTTATTTTAAGATATCGGAACGTGGTTCAACGCTAGGACGTGAAGTACGTGGCGGTTTCGTCACATTCTTTACGATGGCATATATCGTCGCGCTCAATCCATTGATCATCGGTCTTTCAAAAGATGCTGAGGGTAAATTCTTAGGTGGCGGAGATGCCCCTAACCTCGCGGCAATCGCTGCAATGACTGCGCTAATTGCAGGAATTCTTACAATCCTTATGGGTGTTGTTGGAAATTATCCTCTCGCACTTGCAACAGGACTTGGTCTCAACACATTTGTTGCAGTTGGTATTGCTTCACAGATGACGTGGGCCGATGCAATGGGCCTTGTTGTTCTTGAGGGTTTAATCATCACAATCCTTGTTCTGACAGGATTTAGAACTGCTGTCTTCCGTGCAGTCCCAGCGCAACTAAAGATAGCAATTTCAGTTGGTATCGGTCTCTTCATCGCTCTCATCGGTTTAGTTGATGCAGGCTTTGTTCGTCGCACAGGATCAGGTCCAGTCCCTGTAACACTGGGTGATAGCGGAACTTTGGTTGGCTGGCCAATCGTTGTATTCGCACTCGGTCTCTTCTTGATGATTGCTCTGATGGTCAAGAAAGTAAAAGGTGCTCTTCTCATAGGTATAGCAGTAGCGACAGCTGCCGCCATTGCCATTGAGTCAGCTTTCAAAATTGGTCCACTATTCAATGGTGCAACAGGTGCCGTCAATCCAAAGGGCTGGAACCTCAATGTTCCAGCAGTGCCTTCAAAGATTGTTGATACACCGGACTTCGGTCTATTTGGGCAATTCAACCTATTCGGTTCATTCAGTCAGGTATCTGCAATCACTGCAATCCTTTTAGTGTTCACCTTGTTGCTCTCTGACTTCTTCGACACTGTCGGAACCGTTACAGCAATTGGTCATGAGTCTGGATTGATTGATAAAGATGGAAATGTTCCAAATAATGATCGCATTCTTCTTGTCGACTCGTTAGCAGCTGTTGCAGGCGGAGCAGGAAGCATCTCTTCTAACACAAGTTATATCGAATCTGCTTCAGGCGTTGGCGAAGGAGCTCGAACAGGATTGGCCTCAGTTGTAACAGGGCTGCTCTTCCTTCTGACGACATTCTTTGCACCACTTGTCGCGGTTATTCCTTACGAAGCTGCAACACCTGCCTTGATAATCGTCGGTTTCTTGATGATGACACAAGTAAAGAACATCGATTGGGAGGATTACGGAATCGCGATTCCTGCATTCCTCACAATTATCTTGATGCCTTTTACTTACAACATCTCTGTTGGTATCGGCGCAGGATTCGTTTCATTCGTAGTAATTCGCGTGATTCAGGGACGTCGCAAAGAGATTCATCCTTTGCTATTCCTAGTAGCGGGTCTATTTATGATCTACTTCTTGTCTTCACCAATCAATACTTGGGTGGGCTAATTGTAGAAATCTTGTTAGAGGAGGGCTCAGGGAAACCTGGGCCCTCTTTCTTTTTACCAACTAATAGTGGGTAGAGAGTTTCTTTCTAAAATTTGATTTGTTCGTGAGAATGGTTTGGAGCCGAAGAATCCTCGATAGGCAGATAGCGGACTCGGATGAGCGCTTTCAATTACCCAATCATCTCGAAAATATTCCTTCAAACTCTTGGCATCGTTGCCCCAAAGAATTGCCACTACATCGCGTTTGCCTAATTCCTCAGCTATAGCATTAGTAATGGGAGCCCACTGCTTGATTGAAATTTGGCCATCAGGTGAATATGTAAGTGCTCGATTGAGAAGTAATACACCTTCATTACTCCACTGCGATAAATCAGATGATGGCGTATCGCTATAACCCAAGTCCTCTTGATATTCCTTGAAGATATTTCGCAATGATGCCGGAGTTTTGTTCTCATTTGGGACAGCAAAAGCAAGACCTGTTGCATTACCCGGTGTTGGATAGGGATCTTGTCCGAAAATAACAACTCGAACACTTTTTATCGGGATACTTAGTGCGCGAAATGCGGCGTCGAATGATGGGTATGTAATTTTTCCTTCAAGAGATCTTTCAATACTTTTCAGTTCAGATTCAAAGGGAGCTAGTACCTTTGCCCAGCTCTCATTAAATGGCACGCGCAAAGAATCGTCCATTTTCAT
The DNA here is from genome assembly GCA_026392845.1 of Actinomycetota bacterium. GTDB lineage: Bacteria > Actinomycetota > Actinomycetes > Nanopelagicales > Nanopelagicaceae > Planktophila. The sequence goes on along the minus strand of JAPLBJ010000043.1, from coordinate 3,046 downwards.
GTACAACGCTCATTGAAATTCCAAAGATATTACTCAAATGCTCCTGTGTAATTACTTGTGCAATGGGACCGGACACCGCTACAACTCCTTTATGTAAAAGTAATGCATGCGTCGTTCCAGCCGGAATTTCTTCAATATGGTGGGTAACCAATATTGTCGCTGGCGCTGTTGGATCTTGTGCAAAAGCGGAAAATCGATGTAACAAATCTTCCCTGCCACCTAAGTCAAGACCTGCAGTTGGCTCATCCAAAAGGAGCAATTCTGGGTCGGCCATGAGTGCACGAGAAATTTGAACGCGCTTCTTCTCTCCATCACTCAATGAGCCGTATAGTCGATCACCAAGTTCTCGGACTCCAAAATTTGTTAGTAAAGCAATAGCGCGTGACTCGTCCCATAAATCGTAATCTTCATTCCATCTTCCAAGAATTGCGTATGCAGCGGTTAGCACCACATCGCGCACTAATTCGTCGTAGGGAATATCTTCGGCGACTATTGACGCGCACGTTCCAATGCGCGTCCTGAGTTCGAAAAGATCCACCTTGCCCATCTCCTCGCCTAACAAGAAAGCCTTACCTTGCGTAGGAAAGATTCGAGTCGCCAAAATATTGAGAAACGTAGATTTACCTGCGCCATTGGGACCCAGAATTACCCACCGCTCCCCTGGTGCAATAGAGAAATTTATGGGACCAAGAATTGTTGACTCACCGCGACGAACACTGACGTCGCGTAGCTCTAATATCGATTCATTGCCCATAGGCGAAAAAGATAGTCGCAATCACGCCGTATGGTGGCTAAATTGCGCATATTCAGGGAGTGATTCGCGATAACCTCGACTCCTTATGAGCACTACTGAGGAAAAAGATCAATTTACGGGACTCATTCTCCTTACTGGGATAGATAAACCCGGAATTACTGCAACACTTTTTGAGACTCTCGCTCCATTTTCACTAATAGTGCTAGATATTGAGCAAGTTGTTATTCGTGAGCGACTCATTTTGACTCTTCTAATTGCCTGCAACCCCGCGCATAGTGAAGCTATCGATACCGATCTTGAAGATCTTGCCAAGACTCTCGACTTTGATATTGCTACATCTTTTTCTAGCGCTGCGATCTCATCAATTGCTGCTAAGACTGGACTGGTTCACGCTGTACTCCTTTCTCCAAAGTTGCTTCCTTCTGCCGTTGCAAAAGTTGCGCAAACAATAAGTGAACTGGGAGGCAATATTGAATCTATTTCTCGAACTGCTTCATACCCGGTAACTGCAATTGAATTTGTCATATCTAACGCAGATCAAAAAGAATTGAAGTCTTCCTTAGCCGCTGTTGCGATAGAACAAGGTGTTGATATAGCAGTGCAACCAGGTGGTCTCATGAGGCACGCTAGAAAACTAGTGCTTCTCGATGTGGATTCGACTCTGATTCAACAGGAAGTTATCGAATTGCTAGCCTCTAAAGCTGGTGTGAACGCCGAGGTTGTAAAAATCACGGATGCCGCGATGCGCGGAGAACTCGATTTCGAACAGTCACTTATCGCTCGCGTTGCACTACTGACTGGTCTACCAGAATCTGCCATTTCACAAGTTCAAAGCGAAATCGTGCTCACTCCTGGCGCTCGGACATTGATTAGAACTCTTCAACGCCTTGGTCATACTGTGTGTGTTGTATCTGGCGGTTTCCACAACGTTATTGACCCACTTCTCAAAGAACTGAGTATCACTCACTATCGCGCTAATACCTTAGAGATTGCTGGTGGCAAACTTACGGGCAAAGTTATTGGTCCCATTATTGATCGCGCCGCAAAAGCTCAAGCCCTCAAGGATTTCGCAGCGATTGAAAAGATAAATATCGATCAGACCATTGCTATCGGAGATGGCGCAAATGATCTTGATATGATTGCGATGGCTGGACTTGGTATCGCATTCAACGCTAAGCCAGCAGTAAAAGCTGCGGCAGATAGTTCTGTGAGTGCACCATACCTAGATTCAGTTCTATATTTGTTGGGTATTGGTCGCGAAGAGATAGAAGAAGCCGACTCACATAGTTAGAGACGGCAAGCGTGGATATCAGTTACTAAAATTCCGCGTGCACCTATCGCCCAAAGCTCGTCCATCACTCGATTTGTATCCTTGCGCAGAACCATTGCACGAACAGCAACCCATTCAGCATTTTGAAGTGGTGAAATAGTCGGAGATTCTAGACCTGGTGTAATGGCGCATGCGGCTTGCGAATCAACCTTTTTAACATCGTAATCAAGCAAAACATACTTTCGCGCGGTTACTACACCTTGTAGGCGACGGATGAGAATTTCCAATTCTAATGGAATTGCTACGCCAGAGCGTGTAATCAACACCGCTTGACTGACAAGAATTGGATCTGCGAATATTTTTAGACCAGCCTGTCGCAATGTATTACCGGTACTCACGACATCTGCGATTAGATCGGCGACGCCTAGACGCACACTGCTCTCAACTGCTCCATCAAGTCGGACTACATCTGCCTCAATCCCAAGTGACTTTAGGTGCTTTTCAACCAATCCTGGATAGGCAGTGGCTACCCTTTTGCCAGAAATCTTTTTCAGATCCCAATCAATGTCTGCACTTCCTGCGAATCGAAATGTTGAGCCACCGAAATTGAGTTCGAGAACTTCGTCTGCTTTCGCACCTGAATCAATAAGTAAATCGCGACCAGTGATTCCCGCCTCTAATTCACCGCTACCAACATAGAGTGCGATGTCGCGTGGGCGTAGATAGTAAAACTCAACGCCATTTTCATTATCAAGTAATACGAGGTCGCGACTATCAGTACGCTGGCGATAACCCGCTTCTTTGAGAATTGCTATTGATTCATCCGCTAAAGAACCCTTATTTGGAATAGCTATACGCAACATGACATTCTCCTAAAGATATGTGTAAACGTCATCGAGGCTAATTCCTCGCGCGATCATCAAAGTTTGCAGGTGATATAAAAGTTGGCTTATCTCTTCAGCTAGCGCCTCATTACTCTCGTGCTCAGCTGCTAACCAGACTTCACCAGCCTCTTCAATAAT
>JAPLBJ010000025.1 GCA_026392845.1 Actinomycetota bacterium | reverse complement strand
TTTGCCCATTGAGAATCTGCATCAATGTTTGTGTACTCCAATAGTTCCAAGGCATCTTTCAAGCCTGCAGATCCTAAATTCATCGCCATCATCGGCTCTACATTGGCTTTCTTAGTCCATGCCATAAATTGATCTAGACCGAATTGATTAGTTTCAAGACAATGCCAGGCCAAATCTAATCTTTGTTTTCTCTCTGAAAGGGGGCCGATTCCATCTTTCCAGTCATAGCCAGAAAGAAAATTTCCACCTGGGTAGCGAATAATTGTTACTCCCATTTCCTTCACAAGTTCAATTACATCGCTACGAAAACCATCTTCATCTGCGAAAGGTGAACCAGGCTCGTAAATTCCGCCATAAATACAACGCCCCATATGTTCAGCGAATGAACCATATATACGTGGATCGATCTCTGAAATATCCAAACGACGATCTACGATTACCTGTACCGCTGCCATGAGGTATGCCTTTCAGTAAGAGTTCGCAAACAAATGCATCGGGTCTCTATTTATTACAGACCGGCACTAACGATAAGTCAGAGCCCCAAATCAGTCAATGAAAATGCTGTCCGATATTCGTATCCGGCATCAAGAATTGCTTGCTTTGCTCCTCGTTCAACAATTACTGCAACTCCAACAATTATCGCCCCGGCCTCTTTTAGCGCTTCAACAGCGGCCAGGACAGAACCACCAGTTGTGGAGGTATCTTCAACAGCGACCACTCGTTTCCCTTTTACATCAGGGCCTTCAATGCGACGTTGTAGCCCATGTGCTTTTTCTGCTTTACGAACAACAAATGAATCAATTTTTTTTCCTTGGCTCGCGGCCACATGCATCATTGCTGTTGCAACAGGGTCTGCCCCTAGAGTCAAGCCACCAACTGCTTCGTAATCCCAATCACTGAGAAGTTCAAGCATTACTTCGCCGACTAGTGGGGCTGCCTCGTGATCGAGAGTGACGCGACGCAGATCAACGTAATAGTCAGCCTCTTTACCCGAAGAAAGAATTACTTTGCCGTGGACCACTGCTTTGTTGATTATTTGATTTCTTAGAGAATCCCGAGCGCTCATTCGATAACCTTAGCGTGTAAAAATAATTTTTCTAAGTTACGCTCCGTGGATAATTATTTCCAGGGAGAGATGATGAATTCACGTATTAAAGGTGCCGACGGATTTCGTGCTATGGCGTGCATACTTGTGATTTACCATCATGTTTCGCAACGTCTCGATCCAGGTGCCTCTCCTCGATGGTTACAAATCCTTCATTACATTGGCATGCGCGGTGAAGTTGGTGTCAGCGTATTTTTCGTTCTCTCCGGCTGCCTTCTTGCAACTCCATTCTGGAATGCCTTTATCGGCAATACCCCCAAGCCAAAACTACGTACGTACTTCCAAAATCGTGCAGCTCGAATTTTACCCGGTTACTACTTTTTGCTTGCGCTCTCTACATTTCTAGCAGTGGAACTAATAGATTTCAAAATAGTCTGGTCTCGAATCATTGCTGGCTTACTTCTTGTTTCTCATTTTCATTGGAATACTTTTTTTGCATCCGAACTTGATCCACCACTTTGGACAATCACACTTGAGATTTGGTCCTACATTCTTCTTCCATTAGTTCTCTTCTCAATTTTTTGGAAAGCACGAACAGTAAAGAGTGCAGCAATTGGAATGGGAATCTGGATCGTATTCCTCCAATCACTGCAACCACTTCTCATCAAATTCTTTATGACAGATGATTACCTCAAAGGCTGGGAATGGGGTTGGGCCGGTGGTGCCAAACTGTGGTTGCCATACTGGAACCTTGCATCATTCTTTACGCAATTCTTACTTGGTGCGTGCGCTGCTCTCTATATTTCTAATAAGAAATCTAAGGGAACGCAACCATCTAAAAAATATGATTTGTTATCACTTGCAGGAATTTTGGTTGCCTTCGTACTTATTCAGGTTCGCCTAATACCTGGTGTGCCTGATGCAATTACTCGCCAGCCATACCTCTCCCCAGTCTATGCAGCACTCGTTGCATTTGCACTTGCTAATGTTCCATTTAGTACATTCCTTGCGAACTTCCTCGAAATGCGATTCTTTAAGCGAGTTGCGACGCTTTCATTTGGTCTTTACTTATGGCATTACATGATTATGCAAATTTGGCAAAATAAGATGGATGACACGTATTACTACTACGGCACAATTAATTTAGGCTGTTGGGCAGATTCAACATTACTTGTAATTCTGCTTACGTGGGTCTTTGCCGAAATCAGTTGGAAATTTCTTGAAGCACCAATCTTGCGAAAGAGCAGAGCTAACATTGAAAAACGTGAAAGAAATCAGTTACCGTCTTTATAGACGATAACGTTGTTTTTCTTTCGGATTGCTAATCCTTTTGGTGGATTTGCATCAATGAGAGCATTAACTTCTATACGTAATTTCGCTACTTCAAGTGCCATGTTTACCATTGCTGATTCAAGTTCGATAATACGCTTGATTCCTGCGTGATTGATTCCTTCGCCAACTAAACGACCAACCATTCGAAGTGATGCAATATCGCGTAATGAATAACGGCGATTTCTGCCTTCAGTTCGCTCTGGTGAAACTAAACCTAAGCGATCATATTGGCGCAAGGTTTGTGGATGCAGTCCCGAAAGTTCAGCGGCGACAGAGATTACATAGAGTCCAATATCGTCTTTGATCTCTGAATCTTCAGGTTCTTTACTCATATCGATGCCTTAGAGATAAATTCAGCACGAACATCGATACTTGCAGTCTCTTTCTCAAAAGTTCTCAGTGCTTCTGCTGCTTTACCTTCAACGCGCTGTGGTACTTGAACTTCGACAGTGACAAGTAAATCCCCAGTTGTTGAACCTTTAATTATTCCGCGTCCCTTAACGCGAAGTACTCGGCCATTAGGTGTACCTGGTGCAAGACGAACTGTTACATCATCGCCAGAAAGTGTTGGAACTTTGATATCTGCGCCAAGTGCTGCTTCTGTAAATGTAACTGGTAAGACAATTGTGAGGTTCTCACTCTTGCGAGAAAAAATTGGGTGTGACTTTACGTGCAACAAAATAAATAGATCACCGGGGCCCGCCTCACCATATGCGCCTTTTCCTTTGACGCGAATCTTTGCTCCATCATTTACACCTGCTGGAACGCGCGCAGAAACATTTTGTGGCACTCCACGATCAGAGGTAAGTTTTAGTTCAAGAGTTGTTCCAAATACCGATTCACGAAAAGTAATCGTTGCCTCTGTTTGTAAGTCTTGTCCTTTGCGGGGACCACGTCGCCCACCTCCGCCAAAGAGATTTGCAAAAATATCTTGAGGATTTCCACCGCCAAATAAATCGTTGAGGTCACCGCCCTGAAAGTTTTGTCCACCTTGAGGCGCTCTGAATCCACCGCGTTCAAAAAGTGAACGAGCTTCATCGTATTCAGCGCGCTTTTTTGCATCAGAGAGAATCTCGTACGCCTCAGATACTTCTTTGAATTTTTCTTCACGCACTGAATCGCCCTTTGTTTTATCAGGGTGTAATTCACGCGCCAAAGTCCGGTATTTCTTCTTTATTTCATCCGCTTCAGCAGTTTTTGGTAGGCCAAGGACCTTATAGAAATCTTTTTCATACAGGTCTTTGGCAGCCATATTTATTCGCTTTCGGCGGGATCCGTTACTGCAACTCGTGCAGGACGCAAAATCCGTTCCTTATATTTATAACCTGGCTGCAAAATCTTTGAAGCAGTTGGAACTGCAACATCTGCAGATGTGTCATGAAGAAGTGCCTCATGAATTTGTGGATCGAAAGGATCTCCTGCGTTGCCATATTTCTCTAATCCAATACGTGAAGTAATGGCATTGAGTTGATCTGCAACTGCTTTGAATCCACCGGTGAGTTCGCCATGTTCTGATGCGCGATCAACATCGTCATGCAATGCAAGCAGCTCTGTTAGAACAGCACCAATTGCTAATTCATGTGCAAGGGCACGGTCGCGCTCTACACGCTTTTTATAATTTGAATATTCGGCTTGTAGGCGTTGTAAGTCAGCAGTAAGTGCTGCAACCGGATCAATTTCTTGCTCCGGTGCAGCCTCCACTACAACTTCTGGTGTTACTTCGTCAGTAACAACTTCAGTTGAATCGCTCATTACTTTTGTTCTTCTACGATCTCTGCATCTTCTACGCCGTCATCTGTTGGTGCGCCTTCTTCAGATGCTGCTCCAGCTGACGCATAGAGTGCAGCGCCAAGTGCTTGGCTTACAGTTGCAACTTTTTCTGTTGCAGATTTGATCATCTCGAAGTTAGCTCCACCGAGTGCGCTCTTGAGTTCAACAAGTGCTTCTTCAGTCTCTGCTTTCTTAGTTGCAGCTTTGCCTTCACTGAGTTTCTCTGCATTATCTGCGATGAACTTTTCAGTTTGATACACAAGAGAATCCCCTGCGTTACGAATCTCTGCCTCTTCTTTACGCTGACGATCTTCCTCGGCATGTGCTTCGGCATCTTCCATCATGCGATTGATCTCATCCTTTGAAAGCGCAGAGCCACCTGTAATTGTCATGCTCTGTTCTTTTCCAGTTCCAAGATCTTTTGCAGAAACGTGAACGATTCCGTTTGCATCAATATCGAAAGTAACTTCGATTTGTGGAACTCCACGTGGTGCTGGTGGAAGTCCAGTGAGTTCGAACATTCCTAAT
>JAPLBJ010000050.1:132419-141821 GCA_026392845.1 Actinomycetota bacterium | reverse complement strand
TTTGGCGCAGCAGGTGTTGTAATGACAGAGCGCCGCGCAGCAGGAATGACTGCATCTGCATGGAAGAGTTCCGCAGGAGCAGCGGCTCGTATGCCTATTGCTCAAGTAACAAACTTGGCACGTACTATCGATGAAGCGAAACAAAATGGCCTCTTTGTTATTGGCCTCGATGGTGAATCAGATATAAAAATCAATGAGATGAAGGTTGCTACAGAGCCACTCATGATTGTTGTTGGAAGTGAAGGAAAAGGTCTTGCTCGCCTTACACGAGAGAAGTGTGACCTTGTTATCTCAATTCCAATCAATGCCTCTACTGAATCCCTCAATGCATCAATTGCTACTGCTATTACGCTCTTCTGGATAGATCAAGAGCGCCAAAAGTAATTTCGGAGAAGAAATGATTTATGAGCGTTTAATTATCTGTGGAGATTCCTTCAGCGAAGGAATGAGTGACCAGGTAATAAATGGCAAATATCGAGGTTGGGCAGATCGAGTAGCCGATGTAATGGCGCAAGCTAATCCGAATTTTACCTATGTAAATTTGGCTGTTCGAGGAAAGCTTGTACAGCAAGTCATTGCTGATCAAGTGCCACAGGCAGAGAAATTCATAACGGGTAAAAACACATTAGTAACATTTCATGCAGGTGCAAATGATGCGCTGCGACCAAATTATAATCCAGAATTAGTCTTGCCTCTCTATTCAGATGCGGTGCGCAAGTTGGCAGCAACAGGTGTCACCCTGATGTTATTTACCGTTTTAGAGCGAACAGGTAATGCGGGTAAAGCAGCAGATTTGTGGGCTGCGCGCTTTCATGCATTCAATGAAAACGTTCGCGCAGTTGCACAAGAAGTTGGCGCAATCGTTGCCGATGCCAATGAAGAGTCATTCTTCAATGACAGACGCTTCTTAGCTTTTGATCGACTTCACCTCAATCCAATGGGACATGATCGCGTTGCACAAGCGGTATTAGAAAAACTTGAATTACCGAGTAATCCCAATTGGCGCAAACCATTACCGCCGACGCGAAAAACTCCATGGTTGCGAAGCAAAGTAAATAGCGTTGCATGGTTTATAACTTTTGCATTGCCATGGCTATGGCGACGTGCGCGTGGAAAGTCATCCGGAGATGGACGAATAGCTAAGTACCCAGAGCCAATTTCTTGGCCCATCACTAAAAGCTAAGAAAGCGTTGTTACGCTCCACTGCCACGTATGTGTACCAGTTGAAATCAGATACTTCTCTAATGTATCTGGACCACAGGAAGCTGTACCGACTCCGCGATGCGCAGCATCAATATGAACAACAACATTGCCACACGGTTGCACCTCAACGTCGTGAGTTGCATCTGCTAAATCTCCTGCGCGGTTGGGTGTGACAGATACTTGATGTGGCTTAGCTAAATCAATTCGAATACCAGCACCCGTTGGGTCACTTATTTCAAACCAGCGAACACCATTGTGTCCACCGTTTTCTTGTGGTCGAACATATGGAATGTATTGATTCTCAATAGTTGAGTTCCAGCGATGAATGCGCCCAATTTTTCTATCTGGATAGCTCTCATGTGGTCCATTTCCAAACCACGTGATATCAGTGAGTCCACCGCTTAGTTCGAAATTTGTTCCAACGCGAGCGACATCGCTTAGTTCCTTTGGAAGTACAACACTTTCACTGACGGTAAAACCATTTTCTATAGGTGTGATGATTTGGGTGTGCTTGATTGCAAAACCAGTACTTGTTTTCCATGTGCACTTGATAGTGACCTTCTTGGAATTTTCAGAAACAGTGCATTCTTCGCGACTCAGGTCGCGTAATCCCCAGCGCTCCCACCTTGTTGAGATATGGCCAATTCGATCGTTATCAGTTGGTGCTCGCCATAATGAGAGAACTGGTGCGACCAAGCCAAATGGAAGTTGAATTTCTGCGTATTCATTTATTACACCATCGAATTCATCTGATGGCTTAGCAACTGGTTTGGCTTTAGCACGCGATGTAAGTGCAATCTGGCTCCAACCAACTTCAGCCATAGTCGATGACCATGCAGTACTTGCCTTTGTGTGAATTGTGAAGGTAACGAAGCGCTCACCCTTTCCTTCTGCCTTGGAAAGGTGTGCGGATTTGATTGCAAATGCAGCCTTTTTGCGTGCTCCAACTGATGGAAGTTTTGCAACTCCGCCATCTAAAACAAGGCCATCGCACGTGATAGACCAATGAATTTCAAAGGCCGATAGATCACTAAAGAATTGTTTGTTGAAGATTTCAAAGCGGCCCGTACTTGCACTCTTGGCTGTAATTACCGCAGGAGCAGCGAGTGCTTTGAATTCGTGCATTGCAGGCTTGGCTGTGCGATCAGGAAATACCAATCCATCACAGCAGAAATTTCCATCGTGCTTTGTCTCGCCGAAATCTCCACCGTATGCGGCGCGAGTACTTCCATCGGCCATTCGTTGATCAAGACCGTGATCCCAGAATTCCCAGATAAATCCGCCTTGCATGCCAGGAGTCTTTTCAATGAACTCCCAATACTCTGCAAGTGTTCCATTGCTATTGCCCATTGCATGCGAGTACTCACACATAATAAATGGACGATCTTGCTTTCCAGATTTTGCATATGCCATCACAGCACCGATTGCTGGATACATTGGACAAATAATGTCTGTTACACCAACACCCTTGCGCCAATCACCATTGATTGCACCTTCATAATGCAATGGACGTGATGGATCAATGGAGCGTGCATATTCGGCGGCAGCTCGATGATTAGCACCAATACCTGATTCATTTCCAAGTGACCACAAGATAACGCTTGGATGATGAATGTCGCGTTGAACCATTCTGCCAACTCGCTCAACAAATGCACCTGTATAACGTGGGTCTTCACACATTGAGTCATAGAAAGCGTGGGATTCGATATTGGCTTCATCGATTACATAAAAACCAAGTTCATCGGTTAGATCTAGGAATGCAGGATCATTTGGATAGTGCGATGTACGCACAGCATTGAAATTCCAACGCTTCATCTCCAATAAATCTTCACGCATATCATCGCGCGTTAGAACTCGACCAGTGTGGCGGTTGAAGTCATGGCGATTGACGCCGTGGATAGTTATTGCTTTGCCATTGACTAATAGATCTTTTCCAACGACTCGAACATCGCGGAAACCAATCTTTTGGCTACCTATTTGCAGGATTGTTCCATCGGGGGAAAGTAGTTCAAAGGCCAAGGTGTACAAATGTGGAGTCTCAGCAGACCACAGTGCAACCTTAGGAATTCGACTCTCTAGAAGTATTTTTCCGGGAACATCGGCTCGAACTTGAGCCAAAATCGCATTTGTTGCTTTAGAGACTGTGCCATCCCAAGATTTACGTTTCTCGATTTCAGCGTGACGTGCTTTCTCAGATAGTTCTGTCCAATTTGGCGCAACTTTAGTAACTAAAGTTTTTTCTAGATTAGCGGCGCTAACTTTTGGAAGTTCTTCGATTCGTGCGCGAAGCGTATATCCATGTAAGTCATTGATTTCATTTGAAGAAATATGGGCTTCAATCTTCAAGGTTCCTGTTGAGTTATCTGCTTCAAGTCCAGCAGTTGTATAGAGGCGATCAATAAACACGCTATTGGTTGCGTAGAGTTTTACTGAACGTGAAATACCTCCGTGCCACCAGTGGTCTTGATCTTCGATAAATGTTGCATCGGACCATTTCACAACTGTGATTCGAACTGTGTTCTTTCCGCGCTCCAAGAAAGGAGTGATATCAAATTCTGCCGCTAAGTGAGAATCTTTAGTGAGGCCAACTTCTTTGCCATTGATATGAATGAGAGCAACAGATTCGTATCCACCTAAGTGCAGAACAATTCGCTTTCCACTCCAGGCTGACGGAATCTCAAAATCTCGCTCATAAATTCCAGTTGGATTGTTTTCTGGAACATTTGGTGGTTGTTCTTCAAATGGCATTTGTACATTTGTATAAATGGGTTTATCGAAAAAGATTTGGCTATGTGGTTGCATTGTCCAAAGTCCAGGGACTTCAATTTTGCTCCACTTTTTGTGTGATGTATCTGTTGGACTTGCTAATAATTGAAAGCGCCAAATGCCATCTAGTGAAATCTTCTCGAGATGTTCAATGTTGAGCATCGGTAGGCGATTGATTCCCGTAGTTTCAGGGCTGGTCCAATATTTAAAAATCACACAGAACTCCTTCTATTCGCGCGCCACCGTGATGGCAGGAGAGAAGTCTCTCAGCCCAAGCGCCTATCAGGCGAATTTCGAACGGCTAGGCCATGGGACGATTTGTACCTAGGTCGCTCTCTGGCTACCTTGCGTTCATCTACATAAGGGAGTCTTGCTATATGGATTTTCTGACTGATCGAGAGGTTAGCTGGCTCTCCTTCAATGAACGAGTACTTGAAATGGCCGAAGATGAAACTCTTCCGTTGTTGGAGAGAGTTCGCTTTCTTGCAATTTTTTCCTCAAATTTGGATGAATTTTTCATGGTTCGCGTTGCATCCCTACATCGCAAGTTAGAAACTGGAGTAACTGCCAGGAATACAGCTGGTCACACTCCTCGTGAATTGATGAAAGAAATATCCACTAAAACTGAAGCGCTGATGAATAGACATTCACAGACGTTTCATCAAAGTATCTTGCCTGCACTTGAAAAAGAGAATGTACGAATTGTTACCTGGGATCAGCTAGATCAAGAAGAGCGCGGCTATGTTTCAAAGTTATTTAGCGATCGAATATTTCCAGTACTAACTCCATTAGCCGTTGACCCTTCACACCCATTTCCATACATCTCTGGTTTATCCCTCAACCTTGCAGTTATCGTAAAGAATTCAAAGACAAGCGAACAATTCTTTGCCAGAGTCAAGGTCCCACCAATTCTTTCTCGATTCATCCCAACAAATAGTGCGGGCTCCACAAGATTTATTCCACTCGAAGAAGTCATTGCTATTCATCTGCAGGAACTTTTTCCAGGCATGATTATTGAAGATCACTACACCTTCCGAATTACTAGAAATCAAGATTTGGAAATTGAAGAAGAAGAATCAGAGGATTTACTACTCACCCTTGAGCAAGAACTTTTGCGCCGTCGCTTTGGACCACCAGTACGCCTTGAGATTGAAAAAGGAATTGATAAGGCGCTTCTTGAAACTTTAGCTGTGGAACTTTCTATTGATAAAGAAAATATCATCTCTGTCGCTACACCTCTCGACCTCACTGATCTCAATCGAATCGCTGATTTAGATTTACCGCATCTGAAATTTCCTGCATTTCGCTCACGGACTGCGCAGGCTTTAGCTGAGGTGGATATTGAAGAGCCAGAAAGCTTCTTTTCAGCGATAAAAAGAGGAGAGATTCTCCTTCACCATCCTTATGAATCATTTACTTCATCCGTCGTGCAATTCCTTCAAAGTGCAGCAGAAGATCCTCGTGTGTTAGCGATCAAACAAACCTTGTATCGCACATCGGGTGACTCACCAATTATTGAAGCGCTCATTGAAGCTGCTGAGGCAGGCAAACAAGTTCTAGCTGTTATTGAAATCCGTGCTCGCTTTGATGAGCAAGCAAATGTGCGATGGGCCCGCAAACTTGAAGCCGCAGGAGTTCACGTTGTTTACGGACTTATGGGTCTGAAAACTCACGCAAAGCTTTCACTAGTTGTTCGCGATGAAGCAGATGGCTTGCGAAGCTATTGCCATATCGGAACAGGAAATTACAATCCAAAGACTGCGCGCATGTATGAAGATTTAGGAATTCTTAGCGCTGATCCTATTCTCACTGATGATCTTTCAAAATTATTCAATCAATTATCAGGCTTTGCTCCCCAGTCAACGTACAAGAGATTGTTAGTAGCGCCTCGAACGCTTCGAAGTGGCTTACTTGAAAAAATTGATGGTGAAATTGCAAATGCAAAGGCAGGTAAGCCCGCGGGAATTCGATTCAAGCTCAATTCACTATTAGATGAAGAGTTTATTGAGAAATTTTATGAAGCATCTAAAAGTGGCGTAAAGATTGAGCTACTAATCCGAGGTATTTGCGCACTCCAGCCCGGCATTCCAGGAGTTTCAGATAATATTCGCGTTCGTTCCGTCTTGGGTCGATTCCTAGAGCATTCTCGAATCTTCCATTTCGTCAATGGCGGAAATGATGAGTACTGGATTGGTAGCGCTGATTTGATGCACCGAAATCTAGATCGCCGAGTCGAAAGCTTGGTCCGCATTCAAGATGGAGGACATATTTCATCACTCAATCAAATTCTCACCGAAGGTCTCTCTGCAGAAAGTAGTGGCTGGACACTAGAAAAAACGAAGTGGACGCGACGCAGTGAAGGCTTGCGCGATGTTCAGGCGGTAACAATCGATAAGTTTTTGAGAGCGAGATAGTGATGAGCGAAGAAGTTGTTGTGCAGGCTGCAGGAGCAGTTTTGTGGCGCTACTCAAAAGCAAAAGATATTGAAATTGCAATCATCCATAGGCCTCGATACGACGACTGGTCGCTCCCAAAAGGTAAGTTAGAAAGTGGCGAGAGCCATATTGGATGCGCTTTCCGTGAAGTACTGGAGGAGACAGGTGTAACGCCAATCTTCGGGCCAGAAATTGGTGAAGCTATTTATCGCGTAGGTAATGAGAAGAAGGTTGTGAAGTATTGGAGCGCAAAAGCAAGTGATGTGCCATTCGGTGCGCCAGACAAAAATGAAGTCGATGAAATTTTATGGTTAGAGCCAACGGCTGCAAAGAAGAAGTTAACCCTTGATGATGATCGCTCAATAGTAGATTTCTTTTTAGAGTTTGGCGTCGACACACAAGCGTTAGTTCTATTGCGACATGCAAAGGCAATCAAGCGTGAAGACTGGGATGGCGATGACGGTGATCGCCCACTCTCACATGTTGGCCAGTTACAAGCGAAGAGACTCTTTCCACTCTATTTTCCATATGCAATCAAGGAGATACATTCATCGGATGCGATGCGCTGCATTGAAACTATTGAACAGATGTCTCGCACGATGCAACTCAATCCAATCTTTTCAGTTGATTTGAGTGAGTATCGATATGCCAAAGATAAAGAAGCAGCCCTTGATTATGCTCAGGATTTGCTCAACAGAGGCGAAGCAGCAATTATTTGTAGCCATAATCCAATATTGCCAAAGTTGCTCAAGAAACTCATTGGTAAGAAGAATTTCAAACAATTAGATGGAAAACTTGAACCAGGAGACTCTTGGGTTCTGCATCATCGCGATGGTGAAATCATTGCAATTGATAGCGTTGAAAGGCCACAAGTAAAGGCTTAGCGCTCCATCCAATCGAGCCAGCGAAGTACTAAGCCTTCACGAAGAGCCCAAGGACATATCTCTACTTCTGGAAGTTGTAGCTTTTCAAGGATTGCACGAGCAACGATTGAACCAGCAAGAATTTGGCTAGCCCTACTTGATGAAACTCCAGGGAGTTCTCCGCGTTCTTTATTACTCATTTCGCCCAACTTAGGAGTCAAAGTAAGAAGGTTTCTTGTTTGTAATCTCTTTGCGTTATCGCTATTACCTGCGATACGAGCAAGAGTTCTAAAAGTTTTACTTGTTGCAACAAAGTGATCTGCGCTATGTAATTTGATTTCATAAGGAAGTGAGTCTTGCAAAACTTCATCTACATAGGTTTCGAGGTTTTTGATTGACTTTGGAGAAAAAGGATCTCCTTTGAGAAAATCTCTTGTAAGTCTTGCTGCACCAAGAGGCAAAGAAATCGTTGCATCTGGGTGCTCATCATCACCAATTGCAATTTCTAGTGATCCTCCACCGATATCAACTACAAGTAAGCGCCCTGCAGACCAACCCAACCAGCGACGCGCTGCAAGAAATGTCATTCGTGCTTCTTCGTCGCCGCTCATTATTTGAAGGTCAATCTCAAATTCCAAATTTATATTCTTGATTATTTCAGTACCGTTTTTTGCATCACGAATTGCAGATGTTGCGAAGGCAAGTATTTCTTCAGTCTTACTTTCACGTGCGTGCTCAACTGCACCTTTTATTGCATCGTGAAGCAATAGGATTCCATCGTTTGATATTTCGCCGGAGTCGTTAAGGTGTTCAGTCAAACGAAGTTCTGTTTTAAAGTTAGTTGCTGGTGTTGGGCGAGCTCCGGGATGTGCATCCATGACCTGCAGATGGATGGTGTTGGAACCAACATCCAAAACTCCCAATCTCATGCGTGTAACTTACCCTTTCAAAGCCTGATGCTCTCGATTTCAAGTTATCGCCAACTCCTGCCATAATTGCGCAACATGCTTTACGGCATGTGAGGCCTCCCTAGCTCAGTGGTAGAGCGACGCACTTGTAATGCGTAGGTCGTCAGTTCAATCCTGACGGGGGGCTCCATTTCAACAACACTCATTTGAGCGATTGGGGGAGGCAATGAAAGAAGGACAATTCCCGAGTGATGCATTCAAGGATGCACTTGCCGCCAATGATGAATATGTAAAGAACTTCAAATATAGAGATCTCACTGGTGTCGCATCTAAAGGCATCGCAATCGTTACATGTATGGATTCTCGAATCAATCCTTTATCTGTGATCGGCATGCGTTCAGGTGATGCAAAGATTTTGCGCAATGCTGGAGCACGCGTAACAGAGGATGTTTTGCGTACATTGGTACTAGCGACTTATTTACTTGGCGTAAATCGAATTCTGATCATGCCTCATACAAATTGTCGAATGGCCATGAGTGAAGAAGCGGATATTCACAACCTAATAGAAGAACAATATGGTGTTGATACACGCAGCCTGGAATTTAGAACAGTGAGTGATCAAAACAAAGCATTAGTAACCGATGTTAATCGTGTGCGCTCATACCCATTTTCGCGAAAAGGTGTTGAAGTTGGTGGAGCAATTTACGATGTAGCAACAGGGAAAATTACTCCGGTTGATTGCTAGTTTGTACCTGGATTTTTTCGACGAATGGGCATCTTGGTAATCGGATAACTTAAATCTTCTAGAAATTCCGTGATGAGTAAATTCACAAGACCTGGTTTCTCCATTGGCAGGATATGTGATGCTCCTGGAATGATTGCCAGCTGGCCAAGTGGGAGAGTTCTAAATAGTTCTAGCGTGTGTTCATGCTGGATGACATCATCATCACCCGCCATAACAAGCACAGGGCATTGAATTTTTTCGATTTCACTTAGGGGAATATCCGGTTCTGATTTCCACATTTTGTGAAAATACTCATGAATACGATCTAGAGTCTCAGGAGTGTCGGGTGAATAAATTGCAAAATCAGCGCGATCTTCATCGGAAATTGGATTCATCACAAAATTGGGAACTGTTCCCGTGTAGTGAAAATTGGCAGCAATAGCCACAAGTGATTTCACCAAATCTGGACGTTGAATTGCAAGGAATAATCCAATGATTCCACC
>JAPLBJ010000050.1:0-132391 GCA_026392845.1 Actinomycetota bacterium | reverse complement strand
CACCATCGCTCCAACCAACTATATGTGCTGGTTCCTTTACTACTGTTTCAAGGTAAGCAATTGCTTCTCGGACCTGATACCTAAAGCTAATGCTTTCATTTCGAAATGATGTAAAACCGTGGGATGAACGGTCATATGCGTAAACATGATATTCATCGAGTGAAGGAACAATCTGACTTGCCCAGTGAGCAGTCTGACTCAAGCCACCATGGAGAAGTACGACTGCTTCTCCATGGTTATCCCATTCGTATGTGTAGATCTCGTGGCCATCGACGTTGCGGTATTCAGGCATATTTAGAGTGTATCCATAATGTGGCGATTACCTCTATCAAAAGTAACGTAATTCCAGGTCCAGTCAGCAATCGTTCCAATTTTGTTACGTCCACCTAACAAGTAGAACAGGTGGAGGAATAACCAGGCGTACCACGCTAGAACACCAGTTAGTTTGAATTTTTTGACTTCAACGATTGCCTTGTTGCGACCAATCGTTGCCATTGAGCCCTTATCTTTGTATTTGAATTTCTTTAGCTCTTGACCTTTTGCTGCGCGCAATATTTGTTCTGCAACAAATCTTCCTTGTTGCATTGCAACGGGTGCAACCATGGGTAAAAACTTTCCATCTTTGCCTTTGAACCCAGAGATATCACCGATAGCCCAAATATGTGGGTAGTGCGCAACTTGCAGCGTTGGTTCTGAATCTATTCGAGTTCCTGAAAGTGGGAGATTGAGTAAGCCAGCAGTTGGCTCACCCATAACTCCTGCTGCCCAAATAGTTACTTCTGATGGAATTTGATCGCCACTTTTTGTGAGAATTTGTCGTGGCTTTACTTCTGCTACTGCAGTGTTGAGCAAAACATTGACACCAAGTTTTTCTAAATCTTTCTTTGTTCGCTCTGATAATTTTGGTGAGAACATTGGAAGAAGTCTTGGACCACCTTCAATTAGATTAATTCTTATATGAGCCGCTGCATGCGCTTGATCATTATTTAGTGGACCCCGAACTAATTCCGCAAAGGCCCCTGCCATTTCAACTCCTGTTGGACCGCCGCCAACGACTGAGATTGAGAAAATTGTTTCATCTTCGAAACGGCATAAATCTTCGAAACGTCGCATAACTTCTGCTCGGATGAGAATTGCTTCATGAACACTCTTCATACCAAGTGCATGTTCTGTAACTCCTGTAACACCAAAATCTGCAGTTGCTGAACCAAGGGCAACTACTAAATGATCGAATTCAAGTGTTTCACTACTATCTAGTTTTACAGATTTATTTTTATGATCAACAGAAAGGGGTGAACCCATTCGAAATTGCACGCCGCGATTACGCAGTGCGCCGCGGATTGGATGTGCAACGTGATCGGCGGCAAGTCCAGCTGTTGCTACCTGATAGAGCAAGGGCAAGAAGGTTTGAAAGTTATGTCGGTCAACGAGAGTTACATCGGCGCTTTTTCCGAGAGCGCGGGCCGCTGTTAGTCCACCAAAGCCGGCGCCAAGAATGAGAACGCGAGGCTTCTTAGTGGTAGTCATGGCAGTACTCCTTTGTAACGAGCGAAAATAATGATGTAAGTCTAGGCTTTCCTTCATGAACTCGCCTCTTTATTTAGTAACTGGAGCGTCGGGCTATGTCGGAGGGCGTTTAGTTCGCACTTTGCTAGAAAATAATTATCGAGTTCGGGTACTAGTAAGAGATAAATATAAAGTTATCGGTCAGCCATGGGCATCACAGGTTGAAATATGTGAAGGAAATGCAGATAACCCCAAGGATTTAGAGCAAGCACTCGCAGGAGTTCATACTGCTTACTATTTACTTCATTCAATAAATCTTGGAAAAACTTTTGATGATATTGAAGCGACAATGGCGCGATCATTTGCTCAAGCATCTGAAGCAGCTGGCGTGGCGCAGATTGTCTATTTGGGTGGAATCGCAAATGATAAAAATATAAGTAAGCATCTTGCATCTCGAGCCAGTACAGGAAAAGAATTAGCATCAACATCGGTACCAGTGTTGGAACTTCGAGCAGGCATCATTATCGGCTCTGGCTCTGCATCATTTGAAATGTTGCGACACCTTACCCACAGACTTCCAGTGATGACGACCCCGAAATGGGTTTCAAACCGAACTCATCCGATTGCTATCCGAGACATTCTTTACTATCTAAAAAATGCTGCAGCACTCAAGACTCCAGTTGGAAAAATTTATGACATTGGCGGACCAGAAATTTTGTCGTATGCCGACATGATGCAAAAATTTGCAAAACTTTCCGGACTTCCTCGTAGATGGATTATATTAATTCCACCACCACAAGAGGGTTTGCTTTCTGTCGAAACAGCAATGAGTTTAGCGCTGTCAAAAATTTCAGATCATGGTGTTGAAACACGTTGGTCTGATGCAAGCATTCCAACTGCGCCATGGCAAAAAGCACAAGGTGATCCAGAATGGGCTGGCGAAACTATTTTGCGTGACCACCGCCAAGTGTTCTCCGAAAAATCAGCGGAAGCAATTTGGAAACAGATTGAGGGAATTGGCGGCGAACATGGTTGGTTCGGAGCGGATTTCTTATGGTTTATGCGAGGCCTGATAGATCGAATTTTTGGAGGCGTTGGTCTACGGCGAGGACGCAGAGATCAAGATCTGCTGCGCGTTGGTGAGAGTTTAGATTTTTGGCGCGTCGAAGAATTGGAACGTGGACGCCGATTGAAACTTTATGCAGAGATGATCTTGCCTGGGAAAGCATGGCTTGAATTTAGTATTGAAGAAAAAAATGGGAAAACATTAGTTACCCAAGAGGCAACCTTTAGTCCGCGCGGACTTGGTGGACGGCTCTATTGGTATGCAGTTGCACCATTTCACGTATTTGTCTTCCCAACTATGCTGCGTAATTTGGTGAAACGGGCATAGCGCTAACAAGGGCAATCACATCGAGTAAAGCCAAGGCCATCACTGCAATAAATCGGAATCTTGCTGGTAGCAAGAGTAGAGAAAAACCGATAGCTCCAAGAATAAGCAAGAGAATTGTTTTAGTAACGAAATAAATTAGAATTGAAACAAAGAAGAGAAGCAATCCTGAAAGTAAAGTGCTTTTTCTAGAACCTAGAATCTGCGGCAATCCCATTATTCCTGCTGCTCTATCGCGTTCCATATCTTTGACCACATTAGCAAAGTGGGCTGCAACACCTAGGCATGAGCCAGATATCAAAAGCCAGAGTTGTGGAACTTCATTTCGACTTAATGTAATTGATGCTGGTAGGGCCGCAAAAGAAACTACATATGGCAAAAAGGAGAATCGATTTGATTTGAAATAGAAGTTATATGCAACTCCTGAGCCAACTCCTAATAAGTGAACGAATCCACCAATAATTCCCATTGGGCCAAAGAGAGAAAAAAGAGTGACAAAAACTAGCGCAACCCATGTTGCTCGCTTGACAGTAGTTGGAGAAAGTTTTCCATCGACCATCGGTTTATTTGTTCGACCCTCTTTTTGATCTAAAGGCAGATCAACTAAGTCATTGGTCCATCCCACAACTAATTGACCACAGAAGACCGTAAAGGCAATTACATAAGAGGGCCCTTCCCACCAAAAGCGAAGCGCGAGTAGATAACTAACCAAGGTGACCATAAGAGTTGGCCCTAGGTGAGATGTGCGCAGTAATCGCATGTGAGAAGTCTGCCATTACGTGGCAGACTGCGCTACATGCATGAGTTCACCAAAGATGTCGAAGAGCTAGCGCAAGAAATTCTTGCCTACAGTCTTGAGCGATTGAAAAGCGATCCACCACTAGATGGACCACGCAGCGCACAAGAACTTTTCAATGAAGTTGGAAACACAATTACACCAGCTGGTTTAGGTGGCAAAGATGCACTCAAAGTATTTACTGACGTGCTTGCTAAGGCATGTATCTCAACAGATCATCCACGCAACCTTGCCTTTATTCCATCTGCGCCAAGTGAATACGCAAACCTTTTTGATTTAGTTGTTGGTGCAAGTGCACTCTATGGCGGTTCATGGCAAGAAGGAGCAGGTGCTGTCTTTGCAGAAAATCAAGCCCTGCGCTGGTTATCAGATCTTGCTGGATTACCACAAAGCGCCGGTGGAGTATTTGTTCAAGGTGGAACGATTGGAAATCTTTCGGCACTCGTTGTTGCTCGTGCACAAGCTCGCACAAAATATCCTGACACCACACGTTTTGCAATTGCATGTAGCGCAGAAGCACATTCATCTATTGCATCTGCTGCCCAAGTAATGGATGTTGAAATTATCAAAGTAACTCCGGATGTAAATGGACGCATGCAGGGCAGTGAACTCGGCAAAGTTATCGATGAATACCATCGCTCATCACACGCTCGAGTATTTGCAGTTGTCGCAACCTCTGGCACAACTAACTTAGGAATCATCGACGATTTGAAATCAATAGCCGAGGCAGCGCATTCACGCGATATTTGGTTCCATGTCGATGGCGCTTACGGTTTAGCCGCACTATGCGCGCCATCAGTACGACCGCTTTTCAATGGTGTTGAAGAAGCAGATTCATTTATTGTTGATCCGCATAAGTGGTTATTCGCTCCTTATGATGCCTGCGCACTTGTGTATCGAAATCCGCAACTCGCTCGTGAGGTACATACACAACATGCTTCATATCTTGAAACACTTCATGATGAATCATGGAGTCCATCTGATTACGCATTTCAACTGACACGTCGTGTTCGCGGATTACCATTCTGGTTCTCTCTCGCTGCATATGGCACTGATGCATATACCGAAGCGATGGAACTAACACTCACAATTGCAAAGCAAGCCGCAGAACTTGTTCGCAAACATCCAAAACTTGAATTGCTATGCGAACCAGAACTCTCAATTGTTGCATTTACTCGCAAAGGTTGGGAAAAAGAGGATTACCAAAAATGGAGTGATACTTTATTGGCAGACCAAATTGGTTTCATCCCACCTTCATCTCATAATGGGCAACCGATTTTGCGTTTTGCAATAGTAAATCCGTGGACGAAAATCTCCGATATCGAAATGATTCTTGCCACACTTTAATTTTCTTCATTGCTCAACAAATCCCACACTTCGAATGCAAAATCCCTTACGATTTACCCCATGTCAGCGGCAGAAGAGTCAGTAGTTCCAAGCGCCTTGAGCGATCTGGAGACAAAGATTCTCGATTTTGAAGCTAACTGGTGGCGCTTTGCAGGTGCCAAAGAGAGTGCAATCAAAGAACTTTTTGACCTTAGCGCTCCTCGTTATTACCAATTGCTCAATGACCTCATCGACCGAGACGATGCCCTTATGGCCGCCCCAATGCTGGTCAAGCGCCTGCGTCGCCTCCGTGAGGCCCGTATGTCCGCTCGTAGCGCCCGCTAATTTCCAAAGGGGCATCTTCGCCTTCACTCTCGTTTTGCACTCGGGGAATGACTCCCGTAGATTTGGCGTTAGCACTCTCGGGGTGTGAGTGATAAAACGCCCCGTTCAAGCACGATCAAACTCGAGGAGTAAAACTGATGGCAAAGCAGATTGCCTTTAATGAAGAAGCCCGTCGCGGACTAGAGCGCGGAATGAATGTATTGGCCGATGCGGTCAAGGTAACCCTTGGACCCCGTGGCCGTAACGTTGTATTGGAAAAAAAGTGGGGCGCCCCAACAATTACAAATGATGGTGTCTCGATTGCAAAAGAGATTGAACTCGATGATCCATGGGAAAAGATTGGCGCAGAGCTTGTAAAAGAAGTTGCTAAGAAGACAGATGATGTCGCTGGTGATGGAACAACAACTGCAACAGTTTTGGCACAGGCACTTGTTCGCGAAGGTCTTCGCAACGTAGCTGCTGGCTCAAACCCAATGGCACTCAAGCGCGGAATTGAAAAGGCAGTTGCAGCAATTGTTACTGAACTCAGTGCAATGGCTAAGAGCGTTGATTCAAAAGAACAGATTGCAGCAACAGCATCTATCTCTGCGGCAGATGCAACTATCGGCGAGATGATCGCTGAAGCAATGGATAAGGTCGGAAAAGAAGGCGTTATCACTGTTGAAGAATCAAATACTTTTGGTCTCGAACTCGAACTCACAGAAGGTATGCGATTCGATAAGGGATACATCAGCCCATATTTCGTAACTGATCAAGATCGTATGGAAGCAGTTCTAGAAGATGCTTACGTTCTTATCGTTAACTCAAAGATTGCAAATATCAAGGACTTAGTACCTGTTCTTGAAAAAGTAATGCAATCAGGTAAGCCACTTGCAATCATCGCCGAAGATGTAGAAGGCGAAGCACTTGCAACATTGGTAGTAAATAAGATTCGCGGAACTTTCCGCTCAGCAGCAGTAAAGGCTCCAGGCTTTGGAGATCGTCGCAAGGCGATGTTGCAAGATATTGCAATCTTGACTGGTGCAACTGTTATCTCAGAAGAAGTTGGTCTCAAGCTAGATCAAGCAGGACTTGAACTTCTAGGTCGCGCTCGCAAGGTTGTTATCAGCAAGGAAGAGACTACAATTGTTGAAGGCGGCGGAGACGATGCTCAGATCAAGGGACGCGTTTCACAAATTCGTTCAGAGATCGAAAAGAGCGATTCAGATTACGATCGCGAGAAGCTGCAAGAGCGTCTTGCAAAGCTTGCTGGTGGAGTTGCTGTTATCAAGGCTGGTGCTGCTACTGAGGTTGAACTCAAAGAGCGCAAGCACCGCATTGAAGATGCAGTTCGCAATGCAAAGGCTGCAGTTGAAGAAGGCATCGTTGCCGGTGGTGGCGTTGCACTTATTCAGGCAGCAAAGGTTGCATTTACAAAGCTCAAGCTCGAAGGCGATGAAGCAACTGGTGCAAAGATTGTTGAAGCATCAGTTGACGCACCTCTCAAGCAAATTGCAGTCAATGCTGGTCTTGAAGGTGGAGTTGTTGTTGAGAAAGTACGTAACCTCGAAACAGGTTTCGGTCTCAATGCTGCAACTGGTGAATATGTTGACATGATTAAAGCTGGAATTATTGATCCTGCCAAGGTAACTCGCTCTGCACTTCAAAATGCTGCATCAATTGCTGCACTCTTTATTACAACAGAGGCAGTCATTGCCGATAAGCCAGAGAAGGCTGCAGCAGCACCTGCTGGTGGCGGCGGCGGAGATATGGATTTCTAATATAGAAATTCACGCTTAGAAGTTACGAAGGCCGTTCTCGATTACGCGAGAGCGGCCTTCTGCTTTACCCTTATGCCATGGCCTTCAAGAAAAGTTCAAAGAGTACAAGCGCGCCTTTCGACGCAACTGAACTAGTGCGTGCTGCTCTCTTACTTGAAGCAGAAAAATCAGAACATGTTGGTCAATACATTTCAGTTGAATTCGATGACGAAGATCGCGTTGCAACTTATTTATTCGAAGCAAATTTGCCGGGATATAAAGGTTGGCGCTGGTGTGCAACAGTTGCAAAGGTTGATGAAGAGAGTGAAGCAACTATTTGTGATCTCGTAGTTCTGCCAGGACCAGATGCGCTCCTTGCACCAGACTGGATTCCATATATTGATCGCATCCAACCTGGCGATGTTGGAGTTGGTGACATCGTTCCAAGTTCACTCACTGATACACGTTTAGTTGCAGGTGAACAGGCACTTCCAACTGATGAAGAATTAGATACAGCTATGGCAATCGAATTAGGTTTTGGTCGCGCGCGAGTTATGTCAATTGAAGGTCGCGATCAAGCAAGCAAGCGTTGGTATGAAGGAGATCGCGGACCTCAAGCACCTATTGCGCAATCCGCACCAAAGCCTTGTCATTCATGCGGTTTCTTTTTGCAGATGGCTGGTTCATTGCGTTCATCATTTGGTGTTTGCGCTAATGCGATTTCACCAGAAGATGCTCGCGTCGTATCTGTTGACCACGGCTGCGGTGCGCATAGCGAGGCCACTCTCTAATTTTCCCCGCGTAAAAAGGGGTTACGGCAACCATGTCTTGTGAGATAAACTTGCCGCATGTCCGCACCCCTGCGGCCCACACGAATACTGAATTAGCTAGGAGCCCCCGCCATGCCTACAGGCCGCGTCAAATGGTTTAGCCTCGAAAAAGGTTTTGGATTTATTGCATCCGAAGAAGGCGAAGATGTTTATCTAGCTGCAAGTTCACTTCCTGCTGGTGTCTCAACAGTAAAGCCTGGAACAAAACTTGAGTTCGGTGTTGCAGATGGTCGTCGTGGACCACAAGCGCTTTCAGTTGTAATCATTGATGCACCACCATCACTTGCAGAAAATAGTCGCGTGAACTCTGATGATCTTGCTGCAATGATTGAAGACACAATTAAGATTTTGGATAAAGTCGGAAATGGACTTCGCCACGGTCGCCATCCAAACGCTGTTGAAGCAGAGCGCTTAGGTCGCGTACTTCGCGGAATTGCTGGTCAGCTAGAAGCCTAATTAGTCACGCTACTTAGTCTATCGTATTTCGACTTTGTCTCCTGATTTACCACTTGAAATAACTTTGATGGTTATGCCTTGATAAGTAATTTTCTCATTAGGGCGCAATGACTCGAGAGTTTGATTCTCTTTAGTACTTCCTTTGGAACCTAAGACTGTAATTATTCCTTCATCATCACCCTTGCTTACATCTATCAAGTAAACGAGAGTTCCCTCCTCCGAACTTGTGAGTTTGTCGTACTTAGAAGCTCTTCGAACTTCAATTCCTAGCGCCCTTTTAGAATCAATAGCTACCATCACAAACTTTTTCCCAGAAGCATTTGAATTTATTGGCGCAAGCGTTACTGTTTCAGTTTTTAGATTTACTGTTGATAAACATAGAATTTCTAATTCATTTAGCCATCCCAATTCAAATCGGTGCCAGCCAATAAATTCTGGAACTGAAGTGCCACCGTTTCCCATGAGATCCCAGATTGCACCGGGACCTCCATCTCGTTGGTAAAAGGGATGAGTCAAACCCAGAACATGACCAGTCTCATGAGAAAACA
This sequence comes from Actinomycetota bacterium, assembly GCA_026392845.1. Taxonomy (GTDB): domain Bacteria; phylum Actinomycetota; class Actinomycetes; order Nanopelagicales; family Nanopelagicaceae; genus Planktophila. The sequence goes on along the minus strand of JAPLBJ010000050.1, from coordinate 123,455 downwards.
TCGACCAACCAGAACCTCTTTCAGAGAAGTTAGATAACTTGTTTTTTCCGATTGTGATGCCGCTAGAAAAGGATTTCTCTTTAGAAATATATAGATTTGGTCCTCCCATATGAGTCCCACCAAAATTTATGGTTGTAGTATTTTTTGGAGGAATAACAGTCACAAAGTCATATTTTGAGTAATCAATTGAAGAATCTGCGGCGCTGATTGCATCTTGAATGAGTTGCTCACCTTTGCCTTGTCCATCTTGAGACATTCCATAGATTGCTGAATTCTTATTTATTCTAAATACCTTGGGAGTAATGTCTGATTCAATTATTAACCGCCCATAACTTTGGGTTTCAATAAATTTCTTTGCCTCTACAAAATATTGATCCGCAAATGATTTCGTTGCCTGAGTAGATTTATTATCTGGAAAATCCACATATATGAATAAGTGTCTAATTTTACCGGTAGATGGAATCAGTGAAGAGGCTCGTGGGAATCCCGGGGCGAGTGGCCAGTCACTTAGCTTCTTCAGACGGCATTGCGCCGAATCCACTTGACCCCCTTGAGCTATCGGAAGTTGCGAAATAGAAATTACTGCTACTAGAACTGCAATGAAGGCGCGAATAGGTATCACTTTCATTCACGAGCCTCCTGCCTAAATACCACTTCGTCTTGATCGACGGATTGTGTAACGAATTCCAACAGTGCCTAGCAGCGCACCTGCCAAGCATGTCCAGATAACTTTGGATTCTGCTCCAAGTAATATCGCAACCATTCCTGCAACCAGCCAACAGATAGTTCCGATTGCTATTAGGGTTACCACAGAACGTAGATGCGAAGTCGAAGAAGTCATGAGAGAAGAGTAATGCGCCTTTCAGTAAATGAAGAGGGTAACTGGCGTTCTTTTCGTCATAGAAATTACCGAATACTATTTCCTGCAAATGCTGTTTCTAATATTGGCTCTTGGGCCCAACGAATTGCTCAAGACTGGCTGGTACTCGAACTCACTAATAGTGGAACTTATTTAGGATTAGTAACAGCGCTGCAATTTGCTCCAGTTCTTCTCTTCAGTTTGCACGGTGGCGCACTCGCTGATCGTTTCAATAAACGGAAAGTCCTAATTGCTACAAATATTGCAGGTGGCCTCTCTTCGGCTGTGCTTGGAATATTAGTAATGGCTAATGTCGTTGCGCTATGGCATGTATTTCTCTTAGCCTTTGCATTAGGTGTATCAACCGCAATTGATGGTCCAGTTCGTCAAAGTTTTACAAATGAAGTAGTAGGCCATGATGATTTACCAAATGCAGTGAGCCTCAACTCCGCAAACTTCAATGCAGGGCGCCTTATAGGTCCTGCAGTTTCAGGTTTTCTCATTGCCGCCTTTGGTACTGGTCCATCCTTTCTATTCAACGCTTTTTCTTATCTATTTGTCATTCTCGCCCTCACCCAACTCAATGAAAAAGCATTTTTTACAACTGAGAAAAGCAGCACGATGACCAATGTGCGCGAGGGTATTGCCTACGTTCGAGCGCGCCCAGATCTATATGTTGTTATGGCAATGGTTTTCTTCATTGCAACATTTGGTTTGAATTTTCAAATATTCAATGCCCTGATGGCAACGAAAGTTTTTGGTAAAGGTCCTGCCTCATATGGACTCCTCGGAACTTTTATCGCTATCGGATCTCTTAGTGGCGCACTTATTTCAGCGCGATTAGAAGGATTTAGAAAAACTCTCTTTGTCGTGCGAGCGGGAATAGTTTTTTCACTAGTTGTCATCATTCTCTCCCTCATGCCGACCTATCTTGCATACGCATTCTGGCTACCTGTATGTGGTCTAGCAGCATTGACCACACTGATCACCGCTAATTCAATAGTGCAGGTAAATACAGATCCTGTAATTAGAGGGCGAGTTATGGGTCTATACCTTCTGATTTTCATGGGGGGAACACCATTTGGTTCACCTCTAATAGGTGTCATGTCTGAATTGATTGGTACGCGCCAAACGATTGCTGCATGTGGAGCAATATCACTGACTGCTACAACAGTTATTTACTTGAAATACAGGAACCGCGTTGATCTACCTGGCGATATAAGTATTAGCGCCGTACTAAAGACCACTAATAGCAGTAAGAATAATTAGTCCGAACAGGATTGTGAGAGTAACTAATCGTCTTGTCTTGTAACTCATGCTCGCAGACTATCAATCTTTGATGGGATCAATAAAGTAATAAAGAGCGAGATAAGAATAAGCACGGGCACCATCATGTAAGCACGAGATATTCCAAGGTGATCACCAAGGACACCTAATACGAAGGGCGCAAGACCAATAGCAAGGCCGGCGGCAATCGAACTTCGTGCAATCGCTAAATCAGGCTTGTTATCACTCAATGTAATGAGTCGCACCGATGAGAGACTAAATTGAGTTGAAATTCCGAGTCCAACACCAAAGAGTGCAATCAGAGAACCAACTAGGTTATGAGATACCCAGAAAATCATAAAACTAATAAGTTGTAGTGTGATCGCAGCAGCTAATTGATGATCAACAGTAAGTTTCTTGAGAACAATTCCACCATACCAGCGCCCAATTGCCATTCCAGAACCAACTGCAACAATACATATTGTTGATACAGCAGCCGTTGAACCTACGCGCTCACGAAGTAGCGCTGCAGACCAGAAAGTAATTGCGAACTCACTGGAAATACTGCAGAAGAAGCCAATGAATGCAATCCAATAGTGTCGCGGAAGTTTGCCGCGCTGTGGCCCATCTTCGTGTGGAATATGTAATTCAGCATTTTTATCACGAGAAACAAAATAGGTAATGAGAGCAATTGGTAAGGGCAGTAATAGTCCCCATCGCCAACTAATTGTCGTGCCAGCAAGAATTCCTATGATGAGGGTTCCCACAACATAACCAGCTGAGCCGATTGCATTTGTTTGTGGAATCGCAAGAGCAGCTGCGCTCCTATAGTGCTGAGCAAGAATTGTCACGATGTTGCTAATAATTGTTGATGTACCAAACCCTGTGAGGAAAGTTGAAAATAGCGTAAATCCAATTCCGGGGCCAAGCACAAACATCAGTACTCCCACGGAGAAAATCAATATGCCAATCCAGGATGTCTTTATGCGTCCATATTTATGAACCATATGCGGTACAGAAAACCCAGCAAAGATTGCAGCAATTCCCATTGCAGTGCCATGTAAACCTGCAACGGTAAGTGATGTTCCTTGATCAGCGCGAAGTAGAGGCTGGGCAGGACTAAATCCACCTAGGTAGTAATTGATAACAATGGATTGAGCAGCAACAACCCAAAAGACCTTATCGCGCTTGAAGGTAAGTGGCATGAACTATTTAGAGCGCTGCAACAACAAAGTCAATTGAAGCCGTAAGTGCATCGATATCACTTGGCTCAACTGCAGGGAACATACCGACGCGAAGCTGGTTTTTTCCTAGTTTGCGGTATGGCTCTGTATCTACAATTCCATTTGCACGAAGTGCTGCAGCAACCTTGGTTGCATCAATTGAGTCATCGAAGTTGATTGTTCCAACTACATTTGAACGCATTGCTGGATCAGTTACAAATGGTGCTGTGTATGAGGTCTTTTCAGCCCATGTATAAAGCTTTGATGCAGATTGCGCGCTGCGTCCGGCAGCAAATGAAAGTCCGCCATTGCTATTCATCCACTCAATCTGCTCTGCAAGCAAAATAATTGTGGCCAGTGCTGGAGTGTTATATGTCTGATCAAGTTGTGAATTCTCAATTGCGATTCCAAGATCAAAAAATGCTGGAACCCAACGCTTATCAGCCTTGATTTTTTCTGCGCGCGCGATGGCTGCAGGACTCATAATTGCGATCCAGAGCCCACCATCGGATGCGAAAGATTTCTGTGGTGCAAAGTAATAGGTATCGCATTGATTCATATCAACGCTGAGTCCGCCAGCAGCACTTGTAGCGTCAACTAGAACAAGTGCGCCTTCTGTACCTGCAGGGCGAATAATTGGCATTGAAACACCAGTACTTGTTTCGTTATGAGTGAGCGCGTATGTGTCGATTCCTGCTTCAGCTACTGCAGCAGGATGTGTTCCGGGCTCAGATTTGATAACTGTTGGTTCTCCAAGAAATGGTGCTTCTGCCGCAGCAATTGCAAACTTGGAAGAAAACTCACCAAAAACTAAATGTTGTGAACGCTTTTCAATCAAACCAAATGTTGCAATATCCCAAAATGCTGTTGATCCACCATTACCAAGTATGACTTCATAACCTTCTGGCAATGCGAAAAGTGATGAGAGGCCTTCACGAACACGGTGAACAACATTTTTCACAGGCTTTTGTCTGTGTGATGTTCCAAGTATTGATGCGCCACTTTGAATAAGTGCACTCAGTGCTTCAGGGCGAATTTTTGAGGGACCACAACCAAAACGACCATCTTTTGGTTTGATGTTATCTGGGATCTTTATATCGTTGCTCACACCCATAGCCTAAGGGTAGTAACGAGTGATTACCCAATTAGCGGAACTGTTATCCCGCTCATAGCGCAATCGATCATGCAGTCTTGAGTAGCGACCTTGCCAGAACTCAATCGACAATGGAGTAACGCGATACCCACCCCAATGCGGTGGAACTGGAACGGAAGTTCCCTCAGGCCATTTTTGTGATGCACCAACAAATCTTTGTTCAAGTTCTTCGCGTGAGGATAACGGTGAGGATTGATGACTTGCCCACGCACCAATTTGGCTCGACCACGGACGCGTTGCAAAGTAGTCGGCAGATTCTTGCGCACTAATTTTTTCAGTCACTCCGCTAATTGCTATTTGTCGCTCCAGCACATACCAAGGAAATAGGAGTGCAACATTTTTGTTGAGTTCAATAGCGCGTGCTTTTCGTGAAGAGTAATTTGTAAAGAATGTAAATCCACCCTCTGAAATATCTTTGAGTAAAACAGTGCGAGTACTGATTTGATCGCCATCGTCTACGGTGGAAAGCACCATCGCATTTGCTTCAACAATTGCCGGAATGGAGGCAGCCTCTGCTAGCCATTGTGAGAATGCAACAAATGGATCCTCGGGAAGTGACTCCAAGCCAGCCTCGCCATAGGAGCGGCGCATTGCACGGATAGCGTCTCGATCTAAGCGGTTCTCTTCCATAGATGTATCTAACGTCACTTTGGGCTTGGCGTCATCTTCAATTCCAAGTGGTTATGACCACACCGCAAATAGGTGCAGAATTAGGCTCGTAATTACAAATAAGGGAGCACAGCGTGTCTGATGATTTCAAGCCAGGTTTAGAAGGTGTCATTGCTTTTGAATCAGAGATTGCTGAACCAGATAAAGAAGGTAGTGCGCTTCGCTACCGCGGCGTTGATATCGATGACCTAGTAGGTCGTGTTTCATTTGGAAACGTATGGGGATTACTCGTTGATGACGAATTCAATCCTGGTCTTCCAAATGCAGAAAAGTTTCCACTCCCAGTGCACTCAGGTGATGTTCGTGTAGATGTACAAGCAGCAATTTCAATGTTAGCGCCAGCATGGGGATTCAAACCGCTACTCGATATTGATGATGCTGAAGCACGCAGCAACTTAGCGCGTGCATCCGTCATGGTTCTTTCTTATTTAGCGCAAGCTGCTCGCGGAATATATGCACCAGCAGTTCCAGAATCTGAAATTGATAAAGCACATACAGTTGTAGAACGAATGATGATTCGCTGGCGCGGTGAACCAGATCCAGCACACGTTCGCGCAATCGATGCTTACTTTGTATCTGCTGCAGAACACGGAATGAATGCTTCAACATTTACTGCTCGAGTAATTGCATCAACAGGTGCCGACGTTGCAGCTGCACTCTCTGGTGCAATTGGTGCAATGTCAGGTCCACTTCACGGCGGTGCGCCTTCTCGTGTATTGCACATGATTGAAGAAGTAGAAAAGTCTGGCGATGCAACTGCATATGTCAAAGGTTTGTTAGATCGCAAAGAGCGTTTGATGGGATTTGGTCACCGTGTTTATCGCGCTGAAGATCCACGCGCTCGCACACTACGCCGCACAGCTAAAGAATTGAATGCTCCACGTTATGCAGTTGCAGAAGCGTTAGAAAAGGCAGCGCTAAAAGAACTTCATGAGCGCCAACCTGATCGTGTTCTAGAAACCAATGTTGAGTTCTGGGCAGCGATTATTTTGGATTTCGCAGAAGTACCTTCACATCTCTTTACTTCAATGTTTACTGCAGCACGTACTGCTGGCTGGTCTGCACATATTTTGGAGCAAAAGCGCACAGGACGTTTGATTCGTCCATCTGCTCGCTACGTTGGTAAGGCACCTCGCAAGCCTGAAGATGTACAGGGCTGGGATGCAACAGTGGAGCAGCTACACCGCTAATTTCTAAAGTGCTTTATCTGATTCAAAATGATTGAATCAGCCATGGCAAAAGAGGCATGCAGCATTCTCTGGTTTCGCAGAGATCTACGTATTTCTGATCATCCCGCACTCCTTTCAGCAATTGATGCTGGTGAAAAAATTGTTCCTGTTTTTATTCTAGATAAATCACTTATTAAAACTGCGGGAAGTAAGCGCCTTGCTTATTTAGGTCAGTCATTGCGCTCACTCGATGAGTCACTCGGTGGCGCGCTTCATGTGATCAGTGGTGATTACATCGATGTACTCAAAGATCTTATGAAGCGATACAACGCCACATCTGTACATGTATCTGCAGAGTATGAACCGTATGGCGCAGCGCGCGATCAAAAATGTGAAGAAGCTGGAATTCCACTTATTCGAACAGGGAGTCCATATGCAGTGGCACCCGGACGAGTTCGCAAGCCAAGTGATGGAACTCCGTATCGCGTGTATACGCCTTTCTATAAAGCATGGTGCGCACATGGTTGGCGCAAGCCCGCAATTACACCGAAAGTAATTCCTGCAATAAAACCAGAAGGTTTTGCACGTGAATTTCCAGATTGGCAATTGCCAGCAGGTGCAGTTATAACTGAAGCAGGTGAAAAAGCTGCACTAAAAAGATTCAAGCAATTCCAAGCTAATGCGCTCGATACTTATGATGAAGATCGAAATATGGCTGGCATTGATGGCACAAGCAAGATGAGCGCTCCATTGAAATGGGGCGAGGTGCATCCACGTACATTGCTTGCAGAATTAGGTGAGAGCAAGGCTCATGATGTTTTTAGGAAAGAGATTGCTTGGCGTGAGTTTTACGCCGATATTCTTTTTCACAATCCACATACAGAAACCGAGTATTACGCACCAAAGTTTGCACAGATGCGTTATGACGAACCAGGTGAGAAATTCACTGCATGGTGTGAGGGCAAGACCGGCTACCCATTTGTAGATGCAGCAATGCGACAGTTACTTCATGAGGGATGGATGCATAATCGAACTCGAATGGTTGTTGCATCATTTCTAGTAAAAGATCTGCATCTTGAATGGCAACTTGGTGCTGACTTCTTTATGGAACACCTCGTTGATTTTGATGTTGCATCAAATTCTCATGGCTGGCAATGGACTGCAGGATGTGGCACGGATGCATCCCCATATTACAGAATCTTCAATCCAATTGAGCAAGGTAAGCGCTTTGATCCCAATGGTGATTACATTCGAAAATATGTACCAGAACTTGGACACCTTACTACTGATGAAATACATGAGCCTTGGCTTACTCCAACAGCATATGAAAATGGTTACATACAAAGAATCGTTGATCATGCTGCTGAGCGCTTGGAGTCACTTGCACGCCTTGAAGAGATAAAAACTACCTAACCAGCAAAGACCCCAATTCCTTCACGCTTTGCTTGATACATAGCTAGATCTGCTTTTCGTAAGAGATCTTGTGATCCATCATTTGTAATGTGTCCGATACTTACTCCGATATTGATACTTTCTCCTCGAATAAGAAATGGATAACTAAGTGTTGCATGTAGCGCTAATGCAACATCCATTGTGTGTTCATAACTTCCAGTAATAATGACGCCAAATTCGTCGCCTCCAAGGCGCGCTAAGAGTGCATTACTTGGAAGGGCTCGACTAAAGCGTCCTGCCACTTGTTGTAAAACAATGTCACCAATGTCATGACCATGACTATCGTTTATCAGTTTGAAACCATTGAGATCGAGCAAGAGAAGCGCGCCATTCTTATCTGCGAATAATTCAAGTTCGCCTATGAGTTTGCGCCGGTTAGGTAGGCCAGTGAGCTCATCGGTTCGAGCAAGAATTCTCTCTTCACCAATCGATCGTGCTTCACGCAGTGCAATGGTCATCCTAAAGAACGCAAGCAAGAGGGTTGCAATTGTTGGGATAAGAATAAAACTTGGGAAATAACCAGGGTGCAGTGCTACTAAAGCTAGGAGTGTTGCACTAAGAAATACTGAGGCCGTGAGCAATATGGGGTTTATATTCTTTTGAGAAGCAATGACTTCACGTTTATGCGATAGCGACTCAGAAATAAGTACGAATCCAATAAGCCATCCATTATCGACAAGAGATCCAAATCGATAACTCCCATTGACTAGTTGCCATAGAAAGAGAAAATCAGACAGTGCAAATACAAGGATTCCAGATCCAAGAAAGAGAGTTCGAGTTCCGCGTAATTGTGTTAGGAAAGTAGCACTTGTTACAGCTATCAATATAAGATCTGCAACAGGGAAACAGATAGAGAAGAAAGATGATGCCAAATCACCATCGAAATGAGGAAGTACTGGCTTTATAAGAAAGGCGGTGGCAAGTGCACTCAGGCCTAATCCAATGATGGAAGCATCCATTATTTCAAGAAATAATAATTTCTTTTCACTTCCTGCAATACGGGGGAGACCAATAAATGCAAAGGGATAGAAGAGCAAATAAAAAGCATTTGCAATAGTTACCGTATGTGTTGAAAGGGTATAGAAAGTAGAGATACTGGAAATAATGGATCCAATACCCCATAAGCCAAAAGCGATTGATGTACAGATAATTGCAACCTGATTCGAGCCATCAAATTTTCTGACTATGGAATAAACAATGAGAACAATTATTAGGTTGTATAGAAAGACTTCATTGAGCGCATTCGCAGAATTGAATACTTGCCCACCGATGAGATGAAGAAATATGAGAATAGGTAAAGAGAGCCTAAGAAATCTTTGCTCTCTCACCTACCCCAGTAAATTATGCTTTCGTACCTCTAAGAATAGGGTCAGCCTAAGGATTAGTAGCCCTTGCTACAGATCAGTTGAGTCATTGCAAGGCCATCTTTTACATCGCGCTGAGCATTTGTGTACTGCGCAAGTGCCTGTCCGCGATACGTTGTTTGGCGAGTCAATGCACGTTGGTAAGTAGTTGCACCTGATCCGGCAATTGCCTTCTCCCAGGCTTTGATTGCTTCTTTCCACTTATCAATTGTTGCTTTGTTCTTTGCAAGATTTGCTGCATCTGCTTGCACAAGTGCAAGTGCTGCCTTTGCTTTATCCAATTCACCTTGGAATTTTGGAATATCTAGCGCTGCATCTGCCATAGATTTTTGTGTTGCTGCAATTTCAACATCAAGTTGAGCAACAGTTGAATCAGTAGAAGTCTTAATCTTTGGAAGATTAGCAAGCGCCTTTGTATAGGAGTTAGCAGTTGTGAGGCAATCACTTGATAGCCAAGTCAATTTCGAATTTTTCACTATTGGATTCTTTGCGCACTTGTAGGTGCCATTACTTGTCTTTGATGTTGCACCCGACTTTGAGCAAGGAACACCGTTGCTGATTTTTGCAGCAGCACTTGCAGGAACTGCAGTGACTACACCAGCTATTAGTAGACCAGCGATTGACGAAATAGCGATCTTGCGAAACATCTAAAACCTCCATTGATTATCTGGCAATGGTAGCCAAGGCTTGCTGAGAATTGCGGGAGAAACTTGGCCAGAGGGCTGTGAAATTTTGTGAATTGCGGCTCTAACGCCTTTGTCTGGCTCGAATATTGATTCCCAGTTTTCTCACAATAGGGCGGGGAAAGAAACGTGCAAAGGTGCTCAGCAACAAATACTGCCAACCTGGAACACATATTGCCTTGCCTGATTGGCTATCACTCCATGCTTTCTTTACAACAGCATCGGAAGTGAGCCACATAAATTCAGGAAGTGAAGACATTTTCATTTTTCCGCGCTGATGAAATTCAGTATGAGTAAAACCTGGGCAGAGTGCCATCACTTTAATATTTGTTTTTGAAAGTTCAGTATGAATCGATTCGGATAATACCGTCAGATACGACTTTGATGCACTGTATGTGCCACCAGCTATCCAACTTGCGACGGATGAAACATTGATAATTGTTCCTGAATTTCGTTCCTTCATTTTAGGAAGAACTACATGCATACAACGCATAGGAGCTCGAACGAGTACATTCAATAATTCTTCTTCGGCGACTATCGAACTCGTTGTAAATGCATACTTGATACCAAAACCTGCGTTATTTACAAGTACTTCAATTTCATTTTGTTCTAGATATTGTTCGACAATGGCACATTCAGAATCTAGAGATAAATCTGCTTGGATTACTGCAGTCTCAACTTTGTAGCTACTTTTCAAAAACTCGGCACGTTCAACCAAACGAGCGTGATCTCGCGCAACAAGGACGATGTTGAAACCTTCTGATGCAAGCAAGCGTGCAAAACTTTCGCCGATACCTGCTGTAGCCCCTGTAACTAGTGCCCATTTTTTCATTGCGCTACTTTCTCAATGCGTAATTCACCAATAGCGCCGCTAGGTACAAATGGTTTGTTAGGTCTGATAAACGAGATTGGTATATATCTTTCACTTTGATCAGGACGCTCATCTTTCTCACCTTTATTTGGCCACATTGAAAATGCGCGCTCTGCTTGTGCAGTAATTGTGAGGGATGGATTGACGCCAAGATTTGCAGTAATTGTTGATCCATCAACAACGTGCAGCGTTGGATAGTTATACACGCGATGGTAGGGATCAATAACACCACTCTTTTCATCACTACCGATTACGCAACCTCCAACAAAGTGTGCGGTAAACGGTGCACCAATAAGGTCTCCTACATTTCCACCAGCAATGCCGCCATAATTTTTAGCTACACGCTGCACAGTTTCATTTGCTGCAGGGATATATGTAGCGTTTGGATGCTCTGAATCATTCTGCGAGGTGAGCTTGAAGCCAAATATTCCGCGCTTACCGCTGACCTTGATGGATGAGTCAACATTTTGCATTACAAGTGCAATCACTGTGCGCTCACTCCATTTACGTACATTCAAAATCGTTAAAAATAGTAATGGCTTTGCTAAGAATTGGCGCATCCAATGTTTACGGCGTGCTTTAGATGTCCAACCATCAGTCAGAATTGTCTGTAATAACCCCATCGAGTTACTGCCTTTTCCGTAGCGAACAGGCTCTACATGAGTATCTGGCGATGGATAGAAAGATGAAGTGATTGCAGCACCACGACTAAAATCAATTTTTGTCGTTGGCATAATTGCGCCCGTAAGGGCTTCGCTATTGGTTCGCGATAACTTTCCGAGAAAATCAGAGATATTGGGCAATGTGGTCGCTTTGAATTTATGCATCAGTTTCTGAGTGTTGTATGTACCAGCGGCAACTACAACATCGTGTGCATGAAAAGTTGTTCCTCTGGAACCAAATGAATCATCGGTCTTCTTTGTAGTTATTTTCCAACTTCCATCACCCAGTTGTTCAACCTTTGTCGCAGTGGTCAATGGGAAAACTTTTGCACCTGCACTTTCAGCAAGACCTAGATAATTCTTCGGCAAAGTGTTCTTTGCATTATTGCGGCAGCCTGTCATACAACTTCCACAATTTGTACACCCCGTGCGCGCAGGTCCAACACCACCAAAGTATGGATCAGCACTTTCAACGCCTTCACCTTTACCAAAGTGAATACCTAAAGGTGCAAGTGTGAATGTATGGCCCACACCCATCTCTTCGGCAACTTCTTTCATCGCTTGATCACTTGGCGAGAAATAAGGATTGAGTTCAACCCCTAACATACGCCTAGCTAAATCGTAATAAGGAGTTAGTTCTGACTTCCAATCAGTGATGGATTTCCACTGTGGATCATTAAAATATTTATCATCTGGTTGATACAAAGTATTTGCATAGACAAGGGAACCACCACCAACTCCTGCACCTGCCAAGATAAGCACATCGGGTAGTGCGTGAATTCTTTGAATTCCATAGAAACCCAACGCTGGTGCAAAGAGGAATTTGCGCAATCGCCATGAAGTCTTTGGGAAGTCTTTATCCTCAAAGCGACGTCCTGCTTCTAGGACTGCTACCGAATAACCTTTTTCGCGAAGACGAAGCGCTGCAACAGATCCACCAAAGCCTGAACCAATTACGACGACATCGAATTCATTTTTAGGCATGTATATCGGAACTATCTTCTTCGCGGATCTCCCACGTAGTTCCATAATCACTTAGTAAATCTAAGAAAGGTTTTGCATCAAACCATTCGGGACCGCTCACTCCTTCGGGCACCCAAATACCTTTATGAATCAACTCCATTGCAATAACTGGATTGATAGCTGTCTGCCAAACAACTGCTTGATCTCCATAATTCGTCATAGACCATTCATTATCCACGACGTTATATATGTAGCAGGCGTAGGGCTTACCTTCTTTATTGTGCCCGCGCACAAGTGCACCGGCGCAAGTTTTACCTTTCATACGCGATCCCAGTGTTGCTGGATCAGGAAGTGATGCGGCTAGCAAATCACGAGGTGAAACAGAAATACCTTGAACATCGACATGTTCCTTGCGATCCAAGCCAAGCATGTGAATTGTTTTCAGAGTCGTAATGAATTGCGCACCAAGCCCGTATTTGAAATTTACTTTCTTAGCTTCAATTTTTTGTGGAATCAAAACAACTTCTTCGTGTTCAACATTGACACATTCAACAGGACCGATACCTTCTGGGAAATCAAAGACTTCAATTTCACTAAATGGCGCTGTCGTGTACCAACCGCGACCATCTTCCCAAACAATTGGCGGATTGAGACACTCTTCAATAGTTGTCCAAATTGAAAAAGATGGAGCAAAGTTGTGGCCCTCAACAGTGATATTTGAACCGTCCAAAATTGTTATTGAATCAATTCGGCTAAAGAGATGATCAGAGGCATAACGCGCAAAGACATCGCTCATCCCAGGTTCAATTCCCATTCCGACCATTGCATAAATCTTGCGTTCCGCCCAGTTCCAGTCACGTGCGAATTGTTCATCACCTAACTTCACGCCAGTTTCAGTATTTGGGTAATGCGGATGTGGACGCGATAAAGACATCGCCATATCCATATAGTTTGTATTCTCAATTTCACATGCAAGAAAAATTGGCATTACAAATCGAGGATCAACAGCATTGATCACGATGTCAGGATTAGCTTTGCGGATAAGAGCCCTTATATCTTCAAGTTCTGCAGCATTTACTTCTGCTGCAGAAAATCGTGAATCGTTGACTCTATTTACCGCTTGTTCAGCACGTGATAGGTCTCGATCAGCGATAACCATTGAAGTGATAAATGATCTTCGGGATGCAATATTTACTATTGCCCGACCTACGCCACCAGCGCCAATAACCAGCGCCTTCATTGTTGGCCTCTCATGAGGAAATAGCTCCATCTTCTTAGGTTCACAACCCTAATCTGATAGAAAATTATTAGCAATAGGTGTTATCTGAGAAGATTCTCACTCAACATCAGTCCCCGTAGCTCAGTGGATAGAGCAACCGCCTCCTAAGCGGTAGGTCGCAGGTTCAACTCCCGCCGGGGACACTCTTAAAAACAAGTCATTCTTTTTTGCAAATGTTTTGCAATTTTACTTTTTGTTTTTTGAATTCTATCTTTCTCGTTATTGGTTTCGAGCGAAAGGTAGTCACGATGTTTCTTACTAAGCGTCGCGTTATTGACTATTGCCGCATCACCAGTACTAGTTGCTGATTTACTCACAGCCGATTTCATTTTCTAATATAACTAATATTTGTTTCATATAACTAAAAAATAAATCTAATTATCTAGTGAGGAAAATAATGTCTCTTTCAAAGAAGTTTTTCACAGGAGTAGCAATCGCTGCACTTCTTACAACAACAGGTGCAATTCCTGCTGAAGCACGTCCGAAGAATCAGGCACGTGCAGTTGCACAGCCTGATTGGCTCGAAAAGAATATTGACAACCCAAATGTTCGTATCATTGAAGTCAGTACAGAGCCAGGTGTGTACGAAAGAGGCCACATCAAGAACTCAGTAAAACTTGTTTGGCACACAGATCTAGTTGAGACTGTAAATCGCGACATCATTAGTCAGGCGAACTTCACTGCACTAGTGCAAAAGGCTGGAATCAATGAAGACACAACTGTTGTTCTATATGGAGATAAGAACAACTGGTTTGCAGCATGGGGTGCATGGATATTTAATCTCTACGGACAAAAAGATGTTCGCGTACTCGATGGTGGTCGCGTAAAGTGGGAGAAAGATGGTCGTGCTCTGACAACAGCAGTTCCAACTTTCAAAGCTGGAAACTTTGCTGCAAAACCAGCAGATAAATTACTTCGTGCAAATTTAGCTAAAGATGTATTGCCTGTAGCTAAAAAGCTCAAGACAGCAACCTTGATTGATATCCGGTCAGCAGATGAATTCAGTGGAAAGATTTTTGCACCAGCGGGATTTCAAGAATTGGCAGTTCGTGCTGGCCATATTCCAGGAGCGATCAATGTTCCATGGGGACAAAATGTTAATGCCGATGGAACGTTCAAAACTGTTGCAGAATTGAAGAAACTCTATGCAGATAAAGGTGTTACTGGTGAAGACCAGATAATTACTTACTGCCGTATTGGCGAGCGCTCATCGCTCACTTGGTTTGTTTTGAGCGAAATCCTTGGCTTCCAAAAAGTTAAGAATTACGACGGATCATGGACCGAATATGGAAATTCTGTAGGGGCTCCAATCAATAATCCTTCAGGAACTATCTGGGGAGCAGCATAATTTCTAATTTGCGTGCTGGAAGCAGCAACCTCACAGATTCTGAGGTTGCTGCTTTTACGTGGACTCGTAAAGAGAAAATCCATACAGCAATTTCATTTGTAGTTATTGCAACCTTACTTCTTCTTGCATACGTACTTTCATCAAATACGAGTAATTCAACTGCTCCAATCTCTTTGTTGATTGGAATGAGTTTAGGTTTGCTTCTTGAACGTGGGCGTTTTTGTTTCTTCTGCATTTTCCGTGATGGAATTGAAGATAAGAACACGACTCCGTTTCTTTCAGTTCTTACAGCTATTGCTGTCGGATCTATTGGTTACACAATTGTTTTTGGGCAATTCCTTCCTGATACCAGTACCGATCGCTTACCACCAGTTGCTCATATCGGACCTGTCAGTTGGGTGTTAGTGATTTCAGCTTTTGTCTTTGGAATTGGCATGGCGCTATCTGGTGCATGCATTAGTGGTCACCTTTACCGACTTGGTCAGGGTTATCTTCGTGCAATTCCAGCGCTACTAGGAACTTTGATTGGCTTCGTTATTGCTTTTCTAACATGGAACTGGCTCTACCTCAATTCAATTTCTGATGCACCAATTATTTGGTTACCGCATTATGTTGGTTACTCAGGTGCGCTACTTATTACTCTTGCAGCACTTTTACTCCTTGCTTATATTGCAATTCGCAGGGGTACAAATTCAGATCCAATTCGAAATGTTCCCCAGGCATCCATTTCGCTCAAGGCAACACTCAAGAACCTCATTACACAGCGTTGGAGTCCAATTACAACTGGTGCAATTGTTGGAGTATTGGGAACCATTGCATATCTACGCGTCGAACCGTTAGGCGTTACGCGTCAACTCAGCACAACGGCGCGCTCATTTATGAATTCCAATCAAATAGGGCCAGAAACATTGGTTGGGCTCGATCTAATGGCTGGTTGTGTTGCGGTAGTAACAGAGACAATTACCAATAATGGCTGGCTTATTCTTGGCTTGATTGGAACTTCATTTGCAGCAGCATTTGCTGGCGGACGTTTTAAATTCTCCCAACTGACTCCAAAGAATGCTTCAACTGCTTTAGTGGGTGGCATTTTTCTTGGTTGGGGATCAATGACATCACTAGGTTGCACTATCGGTGTTCTTTTATCAGGAACCCAAGCCTTTGCACTCTCTGGTTGGGTTTTCTTTGCCTTTGTATTTCTTGGGAGTTTTGTAGGTATAAAACTTAAGTTTCATACAACAGGCTAGTGAGCTCTATTTCAAATCCCGCCAGTAACAATTATGAAAAAATAATTGTTCTCTTACCTACAAGAAAGATTCGATCTTCAGAATAGAGTTTTACTGCCTTTGCAAGAACGCGTCTTTCGATATCTCGACCAATTGCAAGTAAATCCTCGGCTGTTGATGAGTGAGATACATGTGCAACATCTTGTTCAATAATTGGGCCTTCATCTAATTCATCAGTGACAAAGTGGGCTGTAGCTCCGATGATCTTTACGCCGCGATCATGAGCTTGGTGATAAGGCTTAGCACCTTTGAATCCTGGTAAGAAGCTATGGTGAATATTGATAATTTTTGCAGGCATTTGATTGCAGAAATTCTTTGATAGAACTTGCATGTAACGAGCAAGAACCACAAAATCAATTTTGAGTTCTGAAATTTTTGCCAGGATTGCTTTCTCTTGCGCATCCTTGTTATCAGCACTCACTGGTAGGTGGAGAAATAGAATTCCGTGGGATTCAACTAACTCTTTGAGCTCTATGTGGTTTGAAACAACTAATGGGATATCAATATGTAATTCACCGAGTTCAAACAAGTAGAGAAGATCACGAAGGCAGTGGCTCTCTTTTGTTACCAAAATAAGTGCACGTGGCTTCTGGCCTGTGGGGCGAATTGATAAAGAGGGAGAGAATCGGGAGAGTTCTTTATCTAAAGAATCATTAGCTGCCTTTTCGTCTTGAGAAGTTTCAAAGCGTGTGCGCATAACAAATGTTTTTGTTGTGGGATCCGTAAATTGCTGATTCTCAATAATGTTGCCACCGCAATTGAGAATTGCAGTTGTCATCGCATGCACGATTCCTGGTTGGTCAGCACACTGCAGGGTTGCCAGAAGATCCATGTAGGTAGGGTAAAGGAAACTAGTGCTTGAGAGTAAATCGTCGCATGAATTTTGGTGCCCACCAGTTAAATTCTCCGAATAGTCGCATCAGTGCGGGGACTAATAGTGCTCGAACGATTGTTGCATCGAGTAGAACTGCTAAGGCCACACCGAATCCGAGCATTTTGATTGATGTAACACCGCTAGTTACGAATGCTCCAAAGACAACTGCGAGCAATAGCGCGGCTGCAGTAATGATACGGGCAGAGCGTTGTAGCCCTGTTGCCACTGCTTCGACATTACTTTTACCAGCCAAATGTTCTTCGCGAATGCGAGATAGCAAGAATATTTCATAATCCATTGATAAACCAAAGACAACAACGGCAACAAGGATGCATGAGCCTGTATCGAGAGTCCCTGTAACGGTGAAATCACCGACAAGCCATTTGAGATGACCATCAATGAATACCCAGGTAATTGCACCTAATGTTGCAAGCAAGGAGAGGGCATTGAGTAGCACTGCCTTTATTGGCAAGATAATGGATCCAGTAAATATAAATATAAGAATCAAAACACTGAGTGCTACCCAACCAAGTGCCCACGGCAAGGTACGAGCAATTCCATCTTGCGAATCAGTGAAGTCTGCCGCTGTGCCACCTATAAGAATACCTTCAGGTTTTTCTAGCGCTCTAACAGAGCGAATGAGATCTTCCGCAGCTGTTGTCCGAGAACTAATGGAAGGAATCACCTGAATACGAATGTCATCTCCATAGATTTCTGGAGTACTAATTCTTGCAACGCCTTCAACACGTGAAACTTGATTTAGATACCTTTGTAATTCTGCCTCTTTTCCAACGCCACCTGGAAATATCACTTCGATCGGACTGCCTTCATATGATGTGAAGCGATCGGTGATTACTTGTCCAGCGATTGCAGAAGGATGAGATGCAGGAAGTACACGTGAATCAATTTGAGCGAATGCAATATTTGTAACAGGTGCTGCAAGGATTGCAAGAAGTGCTAAAGAACCTAAAGAAACAATAACCGGACGTCTCATTACATTTCGAGCAGTATATGCCCAACGACCATCTTCTTTGGGCGTTATTCCACTCTTGCGCACCACACCTTTATCAATCTTTTCACCGACAATCGCTAGAAGAGCAGGCAATGGAATGAGTGCTCCTAGAACTGCAATTGCAACAACTGAAACGCCTGCCATTCCAAAAGATTTGAGAAAATTCAGTGGGAAAAGAAGTAGAGATGCAAGGGTGACAAGGACTGTGAGACCTGAGTAGAAGACTGTTCTTCCAGCTGTTGCAACTGTTTCGATAACAGAATCTTCCACACTCTTGCCGTGATGGAGTTCTTCTCTAAATCGATTAACCATCAGTAGGGCGTAATCAATACCGAGTCCCATTCCTAAACCTGTGACGAGATTGAGGGCAAAGACACTCACGTTGGTAAATAAAGAGAATATGAAGATCAGTAGGAATGATCCAAGGATTGCGCTGATTCCAATAACGAGAGGCATTGCTGAGGCGACGAGTGCGCCAAATACGAATGCAAGGAGCACAAAGGTCAACGGGATAGCTATTGATTCTGCAAGCTTCAGGTCTTTTCCAATTTTCTCATTGATGGAATTAGTGATTACTCCACCACCAGATGCATAGATTGTGAGTAGACCTTTTTTACCTTCAAAATTCTTTTGGATATCTGCACCGATGGATCCAAAAGTATTAAAATCATTTACCTTTATATCAGCGTATACAAAAAGAAATGCAGCCTTGGAATCATTTGACTTCAAACTTGGTGCACCACCGGTTGACCAGTATGAAATAGTTTTTGAGACACCAGATACTTTAGAAACTTTATTTTCGAGCTCTTGTGCGGCGCCAGCAATCTCTGGGTCTGAAATATCTAAATTTCCAGAGTCGACGACCAAAATAGCAACTGGCTCTTGAACTTTGAACTTTTCGGTCAAATAAGTTGCAGCTTTTGCTGATTCGCTGCCTAAATCTGAATAGCCACCAGTATCAAGTTTTCCAAATGCAAGAGAACCAACTCCGCCTGCGGCAATAATTCCAATAAGAAAGAGTGTGAGCACGCCTTTGCGGCGCCTAACAATGAATCTGCCTAAAGATTCAAACATCTTCGAACTCCTTATTAGTTATTTGAGCGATAGAATTACCGGCATGAGCGACATTTTTCAAAAAGTTACTTCGGATGAAATTGATCCTGAAGAGAGCGCTGAACAAAATCGTCGCGACGAAGAAATTAAGTTAGATAAGCCCCCACACCACCAGGATTAGTCAGCAGTTGGCGCTGGTGCTGGCGCTGGTGCTGGAGTGCTTGCAGGAACACTAGCTGAACTCTTTGATACTGAATCTGTTTTATAAAAACCAGAACCTTTGAATACCACGCCAACTGCTGAATAAATCTTGCGCACTTCGCCACTGCACTCTGGGCAATGAGTAAGTGATGCCTCTTCAAAAGTTTGAAAAGTCTCAAATTCGTGGCTACAGGTATTGCATGCATATTGATATGTAGGCATGACCTGCTCCCTTCATTCGGGGGTAGCCCTCGCGGGACACCTTGGAGTAGAAGTAAAGTGTAGAGAAGTGAGACGATAGAGGGAAATCTGGAGAGGAAAAGAGATGAAGTTGGGCAAGGTTCACGCACTGATTGCTGGTTTTACGCTTGCGCTCTTCTCATTAATTCCCGCCCAAGCAAACTCTTTAGTAGCAACTTCACCAATTAGTGGATCTACAACAACCACTGCTCCTACATCAGTCTCAGTTACTGCACAGGTTGCTCTCTTAGAAGAAGGCAATGAAATTACTGTTGTTGATCCCGCAGGAAATCGAGTTGATGATGGAACCATCACTATAGATCAAATGAGTGTCAGTGTTGGCTTGCGGGCACTAGTTGATGCTGGAATTTATAAAGTCAGTTACATCTTGCTAACTGATGGGGAAGACCCACTTGAAGGAAATTTTACTTTCAATTTTTCATCACCTAATGTTATTGAACCAGCACCAGAGCCATCACCGACTCAAAGTGCACAAAGTGCAAGTAGCAGCTGGGGAACAAATGTTTTTGTAATTGCACTATTAGTGCTGGCCTTTTTAGTTCTAGTTGGTCTGTCGCTCTATGCTCGAAAGTTATTCAAGAATAGATGACGGGTCCACTTATCAGTGCATGTGTAACTTTTAGTAAGTTTATCAACATCACGGCTAGTTTTGCTGTCATTGGAACGCTGCTAGCTATGGCTTTTCTGCTTCTTGATTCTGAAGGCAAACTTTCAACTTCAGCAGAAAAACTTCGCTCACTTCTTCAGCTATCAGCAATTTTTTGGTTTATTGGAAATATTGGAACTATATTTTTTACATTGGCCAATATTTTGGGTCAGTCTTTTACTGCTGCCCTTGACCCAACCGTCATTCGCTCCTTCCTTACTCAGGTAACGCTAGGTCAATATTTCCTCTTTCAAACTTTGATTTCTGTAATTGCTCTTGTATCTGCGAAGAAGATTCAGAGAATAAATTCAACTATTGCATTATTGATGCTTACAATAATTGGAATTATTGCTCCAATATTTCAAAGCCATGCAGCCTCTAGTGGTTCCCACTCACTGGCAATAGGTTCCCTCGTAATCCATGTTGTGGGATTGTCATTCTGGGTCGGTGGAATATTTGCCCTGATCTTTATTGAATCAGATGATCGAGTTATAGCTGTGCCTCGCTTTAGTGTTTTGGCTCTATGGAGCGCCATCGCAGTTGTTGTGAGTGGAAGCGCAAATGCCTGGGCACGACTTGATTTCAAATCTGCATGGCAGACAACTTATGCATTAGTTGTTATCGCCAAGATTGTTCTAACAATTGCATTACTTGCAATGGGATATTTACATCGCAGAAACTTGAGCAAAAAGAGTGCAATCAATTGGGTTTCACTCGGACGACTCATCATGGTTGAGGCATTTATAATGGTGAGTGCCTTAGCACTTGGTGCTTGGCTGTCATCTAATCGAGCGCCAGTTAGAAATTCAGAAGAATCTTTTAACGCCGCTCTTACTGTTGCAGGAATTGAAACGCCTAAACCTCCAACTGTCTCTCGCATTCTTCTTTCATACGAACCTGATGCACTAATGATTGGACTTCTAGTCCTCGCGGTTGCTCTGTATATAAAAGGAGTAATTGTTCTTACAAAACGTGGTGATAAATGGCCTGTGGGGCGAACAATTTCTTTTGCACTCGGTATCTCTGTTATTGATTTTGCTACAAGCGGTGGCCTTGGACTATATGCGCACTTTGCTTTTTCATATCACATGACTGCGCACATGTTTTTAGGAATGATTGCACCTATCGGAATAGTTCTAGGTGCGCCAATAACTCTGGCGCTAAGAACCTTGCCACAAGGTAGAACTTCAACAGAACGAGGAGTCAGAGGTTCGTTGATCTCTGCACTTCATTCTCGTGTAGGGCGCTTTTATACAAATCCACTTATTGCATTAGCAATCTTTGATGGTTCCTTATTTGCTCTATATTTCACTTCACTCTTTGGCGGAATGATGCAGAGCCACGCAGGTCATTTCTTTATGAATATCCATTTCATCTTGGCGGGAACACTCTTCTTTTATGTCGTTGTGGGAATTGATCCCAATCCTCGCAAAATCCCACATTTAGTCAGAATGGTTATTCTCTTGGCAGCAATGAGTATTCATGCATTTTTCTCGGTTGCTTTGATGTCATCGACAACTCTGATTGATCAAGGCTATTTCGCATCACTGAAAACACCGTGGCTGCTAGACCTACTCGCAGATCAAAATAAGGGCGGCGCGATTGGTTGGGCTATGGGTGAAATCCCAATTCTTCTTGCACTCGTGGCAACATTTATTCAGTGGATGCGTGATGACTCACGTGAAGCGAATCGAATAGATAAGAACACGGCTCGAATGGCTGCAATGGGTCAGCCAGATGAATTAGCGCAATACAACCAATATCTATCGGAGCTAGCTAAGAAAGAGAAGGATGTACGTTGATGGAAGCGCTATTTGATTTGCCTGAAGAATATAAAGAATTGCGCAGCAGTGTTCGAGCACTCGCAGAGAAAGAGATTGCGCCACATGCACGCGCAGTTGATGAAGAACATCGCTATCCGAAAGAAGCGGCAACAGCACTGGCACGAGCAGGTTTATCTGCAGCACATGTTCCAACGCAATACGGCGGACAAGGCGCAGATGCATTAGGGGTTGTAATTATTATTGAAGAAGTTGCACGCGCTTGCGGGTCATCTTCACTTATTCCCGCAGTAAATAAGCTGGGATCGTTACCACTCATTCTTGGAGGAAATGAAGAGCAGAAGAAACGTTGGCTCACACCACTTGCTCAAGGTGCAGGTTTTTCATATTGCTTATCCGAATCCGATGCAGGTTCGGATGCTTCTGCGCTTCGTACAAAAGTTGAACGCAAGGGTGATTCCTGGATCCTGAACGGAAGTAAAAAATGGATTTCAAATGCTGGAGTCTCAGATTTTTACACTGTAATTGCACAAGGTGATGCATCGTTGGGTTCAAAAGGAATTACTGCATTCATTGTTGAAAAATCTGATCCTGGAGTTTCATTTGGTTCACCAGAGAAGAAGATGGGATTTAGAGGTTCACCAACCTGTGAAGTCTATTTTGATGGCGTAGTCCTCAGTGATGATCGCAGAATCAGCACTGTAGGTGAAGGTTTTACATTAGCTATGAATACTTTGGATCACACTCGCGTGACTATCGCAGCGCAAGCACTGGGCCTTGCCCAAGGAGCGCTAGATGTTGCATCGAAATATTCACATGAACGCAAACAATTTGGAAAAGAGATATTTGATTTTCAAGCAGTTCAATTTATGTTGGCTGATATGGCGATGAATATTGCAGCTGCACGCCAACTTACTTACGCAGCTGCAGTCAAAAGCGAACGAGGCGAGAAGGACCTGAGATTTTTCTCAGCAGCAAGTAAATGTTTTGCCAGTGATATGGCCATGAAAGTGACTCAAGATGCAATTCAAGTTCTAGGTGGATATGGATATGTTTCAGATTATCCAGTAGAACGCATGATGCGAGATGCAAAGTTGACTCAAATTTATGAAGGAACAAATCAAATTCAACGAATTGTGATGGCTAGAAATCTTCCTAACTAAATCGAAATAATTTCTCCGGTGTCTGTGCTGCGTTGACTCTTATATCCAAAGAGTTACTTGGAAGTTCAGTTGTTGAAAACTCATTGGAATAAATCAGCGCAACGCTAAAAGTCTTGATTGAAATAAGCGCGCGATCATAGAAACCTTTACCTTTTCCTAAACGCGTTCCAGAGCTATCAACGGCTAAAGCGGGAACAATGACGCAATCAATCTGCCCTAAATGTTTGAAGGTTTCACCCATCGGTTCATAAATTCCATTCTTATTCTCAACAGTAGATAGGTCACCATCCCACAAGCACCACTCTAAATCGGCGCCATGAATTCGGGGTAGAAGAATCTTTTTTCCAAGAGAGAGCAATTCTCTATTCATTTCATTTGTATTGGGTTCATCCCCATATGAAAAATAAGAGGCAATAATTGTTGAACTTAGAATCTCAGGAACTTCTAGAATTTTGTCAAAAGATACTTTTTCTTTATTTTCTATCCGGGCCTGACGATAGTGCTCGCGAAGAGCTGCCTTTTCGTCATTCGTGTTCATCGAAATCCCCTAGAACTATGCGTAGAACAAGTAAGGTGTGATTATGACAGAGCTAACGAGAGTTGATGAGTTCCTTACATCGCTTCTCACTAACTGCGCTCCACTTGATTCCTTTGAAATGTCACTACTTGATGCTCATGGAGGAACACTTGCCGCTGATATTTATGCTGGCGAGCGTTTAGTGATGCGAGCAGGAAGTCGAATTAGATCGACACAAATTGGACTCGCAGCATCTATCGGACGCGATCGCCTGCCTACTCGTCCGCATCCACGAGTTGTTGTGCTCTCTGCTGGTCCAGATCTTGTCGAACCTGGAAAATCTTTAGTTGATGATGAAGAGTTTGAGACAAATTCTTGGTTACTCACTACAGCAGTGCGCGAAGTTGGCGCCGTGGCATATCGAGTTCATTCGATACCAGATGATGAGGAAGAATTACGCAAAGTCATCGAAGATCAATTAGTGCGAGCAGATCTCATTATTGTTAGTGGTGAACGTCAAGATGATTCATTTGATTTGATTACACGAACTCTCGCTCAACTTGGTGAAATCACAATCGTAGATATGGCTATCGAATCAAGTGGACGCCATAATTTTGGTCAGATTGGCCCTGATAAGACTCCTGTTGTGACTCTGCCTGGTGATCCCATAGCTGCATATGTTTCATTTGAATTATTTGTTCGCCCCATGATTCGTACCATGTTGGGTGCTGCAACTATTCATCGTCCATGCGTGCGGGCAAAGCTTGAAAGGGCCGTAAGTTCAACGCCGGGAAAGCGTTCCTACCTTCGTGCCACCTTGTCAGAAGATGGAAAATCAGTATTGGCGCTTGCTGATCAAGAAGAACTCACAACGCTTTCTGATGCAAATTGCTTCATTGCACTTAGTGAGAATGATTCCGATTTGAAAGCAGGTTCTGAAGTCACGGTTGTTGTACTCGAGCGCCGATACATCTAGTCGGTATTGATACATATGACAGCGAAGTGGCCAGTAATTCTTACCAGTAATCAATTGATACTTCGTCCCCTGCGCTTTAAAGATCGCAAGCAGTGGAATTCGGTGCGAGTACAGAATCGAGAATGGCTCACTCCTTGGGAGGCGACTATTCCAGTATTGCCAGAAAAATTCGGAGGCCCAGAATTATCATCAGAGTTACCTTCGTTTTACGAGATGGTGCGCACCTTCAACCGTGAAGGAAGGCATGAGCGCTCTTTTTCATTCGCAATATTCCATGAAAAAACTCTCATCGGCCAGATTTCATTAGGGGGCGTTATTTATGGAGCTATGCGCGCGGGCCACATTGGATATTGGATTGATCGCCACTATGCCAATAAGGGTTACACAACTCAAGCAGTGCAGATGCTTACAAATTATGCCTTCGTTGAATTAGCTCTGCATCGCGTTGAAATAAATCTGCGACCAGAAAATGCGGCATCTCGTCGAGTAGCTGAAAAAGCGGGGTATGTATTGGAAGGCGAACGTCCTCGTTACTTACATATCGATGGAGGATGGCGTGACCATTTATCTTTTGTGAAGGAAAATCCTGCCCTGAAGTAGTGCTCAAATCCAAGGAATTGAGCGCGACCACTTGTATCTTTGTACATCATGGCTTCAGGAATTATTTATATTGCGATAGCGGGGATGTGGGTTGCCTACTTCTTGCCGCGATGGCTCCACGATAGAAATGAATTCTCTGGAAAATCTGTTGAACGTTACAAAAGTGCATTAAGAGTTGTAGCAAATGCTTCACCTGCTGGAAGTTCAGGTGAAGGTGTTATCCATACAGATTTAGATTATGAAGCAAAGGTTGCACAGAAACTATTGAGCAGAAGAATTATTTTTGCAATTCTTATATTTTCTCTAACATCAACAATTGTGGGTGGAATTATGAATTCAATGCCATTTCTATATGTACTAGTTCCAGCGACTGGAATTCTTTTGTACATTGCCCACGTACGCCGACAGACAATTGCTGATTCCTTGCATCGTCGTCGTGTTCAACAGTTACATCGCCGATCGTCGGGCGTCTCATCTGCAAACCTTGCCGAGGTTGTTACACCGAAAAGTAATAATGAACATTGGATTCCACTCTCAGAACGCGAACTCACCGGAGTTGTTTTACTTCCAAAGGGAAGCGCTGAAAATAGAAATGTTTGGCAACCAACTGAGATTCCAACTCCAACTTATTTGAGTGCGCCTAAGGCAATTACACCTAAGCGTGTTCTCGATCTAACTACACCTGGTGCGTGGACGGAAGAACAAGAGCGCCTGGCAAAAGAAGCTCTCGCAGCAGCTGCTCCAAGTAGAGATGAAATATTTGACCAACAATTGGCCGAAGAGGCAGTTCAGCGCCTGAGAGAAGCATCTAACGAATAGTTAGTTTTTAGATCCACGAAGGCAGCCACATTTTGTGATGCCACGCGTCATATGTAATTACTTGGCCTGTAAATACGGGCAAGAAATAGATAAAACAAACCAACACTAATAACGTAATCAGGGAAATAACTATGCGCGCAAGCTTTACGTCGCGACTACCTTTCAAGAATAGATGAGCACAGTAAAGAATGGCCAGAATCATGAATGGCTCAATAACTATTGCGTAAAAGGTAAATACTGTCCGTTTTTGAAAGAAAAACCACGGTAGATAACCAGCAGCTAAACCAATAATGATGAGATTAAGAACTGGTTGATTCTTTCGCTGTACAAGTGATCTAATCCAAAAACCAATAACTACAACTAATGCAATTGTTCCAATCCACCATAAAAGTGGAGTACCGAGTGCTAAAACTTCCTGTGCACAATCTTTTTCTCCACAACCTTTAGGCGCTGCATAAAAGAAAGATGTTGGTCTTCCCATGATGAGCCAGCTCCAAGGATTTGCTTGGTATGAATGTTTTTCAGTAAGCCCTGTATGAAACCCGAGCATCTCTGCGTGATAGTGCCACAAAGATTTCAATGGATTCGTTGACCATTGACGATCCCATCCACGATTACTAATAAACCAACCAGTCCAACTTGAAATATATATTGATATTGGGATAAGAACATAAGTCGTAACCTTGAGACCAATTGCTCGTGGCATTTCTCGCAGCGGGTAATCTCTAAAAATCCTGTAAGCGGAAATAAGGATTAAGAGTGCTAGGAAATAAAGAGCACTCCACTTAGTTGCACATGCAAGTCCTAAAGAAATTCCAGCTAACCAATGTCGATTTCGATGCCAGAAATAAACGGCTGCCAAAACAAAGAAAGTAAGGAATAAATCTAAGAGCGCTGTTCGAGAATGCACTAACTGCATTCCATCCATCGCCATGAGCGCTGCTGCAAGGGCTGTAATCAGTGGTGAGTAAAAGAGGGTGTGCACCATGCGCGCAAATAGAAGTATGAGCAAAGTTCCAAACACCGCAGTGGCAAATCTCCAACCAAACTCATTGTCACCAAAAATCTGTATCCCAGATGCAATGAGCCATTTCCCAACTGGGGGATGGACAACAAACTCAGCTTTACTTCCAGCGATTTCTACTCCATGTGTCAAATAATCTCGTGCACCATCGACGTAATAAACCTCATCAAAAACATATCCTTTTGGTTTACCAAGATTTATGAGTCGCAGAATCAGAGAAAGAAGGGCAATCCCAAGCGGAGCAATCGCGGCAACCATGGCGTTAGCGTATTCGCACTATCGATGATTCCTGAGAGGATGCCCCTATGACTTTGATTCTGGCAGCCACCCCCTTAGGAAATCCTGGGGATGCAAGCACGCGTTTGCGCGAGGCAATTGAATCAGCGGAGATCATTGCAGCCGAAGATTCACGTCGCTTTCATCGCTTGTGTGCAGATATCGGAGTTTCTTTTACAGCACGAGTCATCTCGTTTTTTGAAGGTAATGAAGATGCACGAAGTGAAGAGATTCTAGATGCGTTAGCAAATGGAAAAAATGTATTGATTGTCTCTGATGCAGGAATGCCAACAATTAGTGATCCAGGTTTTAGAGTAATGCGCGATGCAATTTCAAAGAATTTTGATGTAAGTGTTATTCCTGGACCAAGTGCGGTAACAATGGCAATCGCCTTATCGGGGCTACCGACGGATCGATTTACATTCGAAGGTTTCCTCCCACGAACTTCTGGCGGGCGAAGTGCGCAACTTGAAAAATTGCGATTTGAAGAACGCACAATGGTTTTCTTTGAAGCACCTCATCGCCTCGTTGACTTTCTTAAAGATGCGCAATCAATTTTTGGAAGTGAACGAGATAGCGCCATTTGTCGTGAAATGACAAAGCGTTATGAAGAGATAAAAAGAGGAAATCTTTCTGAGCTCAATACCTGGGCTAGCGAATGTGAGATTCTTGGAGAAATCACTGTAGTAATTGCAGGTGCACAACTTGGGGCGCAGGAATCAACAACGGATTCCATGGTGGCCAGAGTTCGCGAATTTGAAGGTGCGGGAATGGATAGAAAGTCTGCAATTGCTGCAGTAGCCGAGGAATTCTCGATAGCCAAGAGAATCGTTTATGCCGCAGTCGTCGATGCGAATAAGATGAGCACGTGAGCACAGCAAAGAAGGCCTTCTATCTAACGACGCCTATTTATTACGTCAATGATGCTCCCCATATTGGACATGCCTATACAACTGTTGCAGGCGATGTTCTTACTCGCTGGCATCGCCAAAAAGGTGAAGAAGTTTGGTTTCTAACGGGCACAGATGAGCATGGCCAA
Source organism: Actinomycetota bacterium (assembly GCA_026392845.1). Lineage (GTDB taxonomy): Bacteria > Actinomycetota > Actinomycetes > Nanopelagicales > Nanopelagicaceae > Planktophila. The sequence goes on along the minus strand of JAPLBJ010000050.1, from coordinate 94,969 downwards.
AAAGTTATGCGCACAGCAGATGCCAACGGAGTTGCCCCACAAGATTGGGTTGATCGCTTAGTCGCAGATGCCTGGAAACCTAATTGGGAAGCGCTCAATATCGCTAACGATGATTTCATTCGCACAACTGAAGCGCGTCACACCGAACGTGTACAGAAGTTTTTGCAATCACTCAAAGATTCAGGACATATTTATTCTGGCAAATATGAAGGCTCATATTGTGTTGGCTGCGAAGAGTTCAAATTACCGGGCGACCTTATTGATTCCAATGGTGAAAAGTTATGTCCAATTCACAGCAAACCAATTGAGCTTGTCAATGAAGAGAATTGGTTCTTCAAGTTATCTGATTTTGCGCAACCACTTTTAGATCATTACAAAAAAAATCCAGAGGCATGTCAGCCAGAGAGCGCTCGCAACGAAGTTGTTTCATTCCTCGAAGGTGGAGTTTCAGATTTATCAATTTCACGTTCAACATTTGACTGGGGAATCCCTGTCCCGTGGGATAAGAAACAAGTTGTCTATGTTTGGTTTGATGCGCTACTCAACTACGCAACGGCCGTTGGACTAACAGATGCGCCAGATTCGGAAGGTGGGAAGAAATTTGCAGCAACATGGCCTGCAGATGTTCACCTTGTCGGTAAAGATATTTTGCGTTTCCACGCTGTTATTTGGCCGGCAATGTTGATGGCTGCGGGAGTAGATATTCCAAAGAAAGTTTTTGCACATGGATGGTTACTTGTAGCGGGCGAAAAGATGAGCAAGAGCAAGCTCACAGGTATTGCTCCAAGTGATATCACTAGCCACTTCGGCGTTGATGCATTCCGTTATTACTTCTTGCGCGCAATTCCTTTTGGTAGCGATGGTTCATTTTCTTGGGAAGATATGAGTGCGCGCTATACATCCGAGCTAGCAAATGATTTTGGAAACCTTGCTTCTCGCTTAGCTGCGATGATAGAGAAGTACTGTGAAGGCGTATTGCCAGCAGTAAGCAGTGATGAATCACTGAAATCAGCACTTGCTGCCACAGTTGAAAAGGCTGATGCTGCAATGTGCGCTCTTGATTTTCAAGGTGGCATCAATTCAATTATGGATTTTTGTAAGAAAGTAAATTATGGATTTTTGTAAGAAAGTAAATGGCTATGTAACAGAGAAAGAGCCTTGGATTTTGGCCAAGGATCCAGCAAACAAAAAGGAACTCGAAGAAGTTTTGTATAACACTGCAGAATCACTGCGTGCTTTAGCTGTCTTGTTGCATCCAGTTATGCCAGCAACATGTGAAATTTTGTGGGAGAGCCTTGGAGCGCAAGAAAAACTTGGTTCAATAGCGAAACAAAAGATTTCAGATGTGGCTACATGGGGTCAATTATCAGCGGGAGCGCGAGTAACAAAGACACCAGTTCTATTTCCACGTTTAGAAACGAACGCCTAAGAATTATGGCTGATCGCCACAATCGAGATATTGATCGCCCTCGAGCACCACTTCCAGAGCCACTGCCAGTTGCAACAATTGATGCGCATGCCCATTTAGAAATTGTTACTAATACTTCCGCCGACTCTGTCGAAGTTGGCGAAGTAATTGAGGAAGCGCGCAGCGTTGGTGTTGATCGCATCGTGCAAGTTGGATATTCGGCGCAGCAATCACAATGGTGCGTTGATGCAGCAACGAAATGGGATACCGCAGTGCTTGCAGCTGTTGCACTTCACCCTAACGAAGCACCAGTTGTAAAAGATTTAGCAACAGACCTGAAAATTATCGAAACACTTGCCAATCACCCACGAGTTCGCGCAATCGGTGAGACGGGATTAGATTATTTTCGAACACCACCTGAATTACGCGGTGTACAACAAGATTCTTTCAAATGGCATATCGAATTAGCCAAAAAAACTGGCAAGGCGCTAGTTATTCATGATCGCGATTCACACGATGACGTTCTTTCAATTTTGCTAGAAGTTGGCGCTCCAGATAAGACGATTTTCCACTGTTTCTCTGGTGATGAAGAAATGGCAAAAACTTGCATAGAACGCGGCTACATACTCTCTTTTGCTGGCACACTGACATTCAAGAATGCCCCTGCACTTCGAGAAGCAGTAAAACTAGTACCAATTGATCAATTATTAGTTGAGACTGATTCACCATTCCTCTCACCTATGCCTAATCGAGGAGCACTCAATACTCCAGCAAATATTGCAACAATCGTGCGAGCAATGGCGGCAGAGCGCAATCAAGATCTAGGCGAATTAGCTAATGCACTCAGTGATAATGGCGAACGAATATTTGGATCATTTGCGAGAAGTTCATGACGCTACTTGGGGCAGCGCAGATACGTGAATTAGCAGAAGCTATTGGCCTCAAACCCGCCAAAGCGCTGGGACAAAATTTTGTAATTGATTCCAATGTATGCAAAAAGATTGTGCGCATCGCAGGTGTTACAAGCACTGACATTGCACTTGAAATTGGACCAGGACTTGGCTCACTTACATTAGCTTTGTTGGAAGAAGCAGCCTCTGTAGTTGCCGTAGAAATTGATCCTCGCCTTGCTCAGCAATTGCCACTCACTGCTGCAATTCATAGCGAACGAGCAGATCAACTAACAGTTATCAACCAAGATGCACTTGGTATTTCAACTCTTATCTCGGATCCAACAGTTCTTGTTGCAAACTTGCCATATAACGTCTCAGTTCCTGTCTTACTACATCTGCTCGAAAAAGTTCCAACACTTCGCTCCGGTGTTGTGATGGTGCAAGCAGAAGTTGCTGATCGACTTGCAGCATCACCTGGAAGTAAAGATTATGGAATTCCCAGTGTGAAATCTGCATGGTGGGCTGAAGTCAAAGGTGCGGGCTCTGTTTCACGTTCCATATTTTGGCCAGCTCCTAACGTGGATTCAAAGTTAGTTTCTTTTACGCGTCGAGTAACACCGGGAGATGAAGTACTTCGAAAGAAAGTTTTCACAATTATTGATACAGCATTTGCCCAACGTCGCAAAATGCTGCGATCCGCACTCTCCTCCCTTTATGGTTCGTCAGCCCTTGCAGAAGAAGTACTTACAAAAGCGGGAATTGACCCAACTCTTCGCGGTGAAGCCCTAGAGATTTTAGGATTTTGCGCGATTGCACTTGCATCCCCCGACTTCAATTCCACAAAGTAATAGAGTTTGCATATGCCAGTTAGATCAGTAACCGTTCGCGTACCAGCGAAGGTGAATTTGCAACTTTCCGTTGGTCCACGCGAATCTGATGGCTTTCATAATTTAGTAAGTGTTTTTCAAGCGATATCCATATTCGATGAAATCACTCTGACTATGGCAGAGCCTGGCTATGGATTAGCAATCTCAATTAGTGGTGATCACACTCATGGTGTTCCAGCTGATGCAACAAATTTAGCTGCACAAGCCGCAATTCTTATGGGTAAAGAATTTGATTTAGATATTGATGCAAAGTTAGATATCAAAAAATCCATTCCTGTTGCAGGTGGAATGGCTGGAGGAAGCGCGGATGCTGCAGCAACAATCGTTGCAATTGATGCCCTCTATTCACTGGGAATGTCACGCGAAGAGATGGCAGAGATTGCAGCAAAACTTGGAAGCGATGTTCCATTCATGCTCAGCGGAGGAACAGCAATTGGGCGTGGACATGGAGATCAACTAACTTCTGCGCTTTCACGAGGCACCTATCACTGGGTTTTAGCGCTCAGCACAGTTGGACTTTCAACACCTGCTGTCTACGGTGAGTGCGATCGCTTACGTGCTGGCTTACAAATTAGCGAACCGCAAACCAACGAAGCCCTTATGCAAGCGTTATTGGCTTCTGATCCAAAATCTGTAGGCGCATCTCTCGTCAATGATTTACAAGCAGCAGCCTGTTCGCTACGTCCTGCACTTCGATTAGTACTCGATGTCGGTGAAGAGTATGGAGCGCTTGGAGCAATAGTTTCTGGCTCTGGTCCAACCGTTGCATTCTTAGTAGATAACGAAGAACAAGGACTAGATCTTGCAGTAGCTCTAACTGCCAGTGGTGTTGTTGGAAGCGTTGCGCGTGCATATGGTCCAGTGCATGGCGCGAAAGTTATCGAAACTCGTTAGTTATTTTTTCCTTCATCAAGATCGGCTGCAAGCAGACTCAATAGTTGCGCCAATTGTGTTTTTTCTTCGCGAGATAAAATATTCAAGATTTCTCGCTCATGTGTAAGTAATTCTTCAAGCGCCGTATCTACAGCGCGCATTCCTGCGCGAGTAAGTTTGACTAAAGAACCGCGACCATCTTTGGGATCTTGTGCTCGTGTAATAAGTTCTAACTCTTCTAAACGATCTAAGCGATTTGTAATCGTTCCACTTGTCACCATCGTCTCTTGCATGAGCTGACTAGGGGAAAGTTGATACGGCTCACCTGCGCGCCGCAGTGCTGCGAGAACATCAAAGTCCCATGTTTCAAGATCCGCGAATGCATCTTTGCGAACAAGGTCGAGTTGGCGTGAAATTCGAGATATTCGACTAAGTACTGCAAGGGGTGTGAGATCTAAATCTGGTCGCTCTCGCTTCCATGCGGTGATGAGTCGCTCTACTTCATCACGCATTGCTGCCCCCGCATTTCAAGTATTCGAGCAATAAATCTAAGAAAGTAAGGTCAAACCCTAAGGCTAGTGGTCATGAGCACTACCTGTAATGGGGGAGAATACGGGTTCCGCCATTGTGTAGTGGCTAGCACATGGGCCTTTGAAGCCCAGGGTCCAGGATCGATACCTGGTGGCGGAGCGATTAGACTCCACACTGTGAGCAGCGATCTTCATATCATCGTCTTAGCCGCAGGTGAAGGCACGAGAATGAAATCTGCAACTCCTAAAGTCCTTCATTCCATTTGTGGCCGAACTCTTCTTGGTCATGTAATCAATGCAGTTACGCAACTCAATCCCAAAGATTTAGCAATTGTTGTCGGCGCAGGACGCGAACAAGTTGAAGAACATATTGGCCAGATTGCGCCAAAGGCTCGAACAATCTTTCAAGAACGTCGCGGTGGCACAGGCCATGCAACTCAATTAGCGCTCGCAGCAGGTGCACCAACTGGCACAGTTCTAATTCTTGCTGGTGACACACCAATGCTCACTAGTGATTCACTTTCACAATTACTAGAAGTTCATCGCAGTGGAAAATTTGGTGCAAGCGTTCTCACCGCAGAACACCCAGATCCAACTGGTTATGGACGCATTATTCGCGGTGATGATGGTGAACTACTTCGTATTGTTGAAGAGCGCGATGCCGATGATGACCAGAAGATGATCTTTGAAATCAACTCAGGTGTTTATGTATTTGATGGCAAATTATTAGCAGGTGCAATTGGAAAACTCAGTGATTCCAATTCACAAGGCGAGCTCTATCTAACCGATGTAATTGAAATCATGCGCAAAGATGGTGCATCTATAGCCGCTGCAATGATTGATGACGTTGTAGAAATTCTTGGAGTCAACGATCGCGCGCAACTTGCTGAAAGCGCTGCGCTTCTTCGCGACAGAATCAATGACAATCTAATGAAATCAGGCGTCACCATTACGGATCCAACAACTACATGGGTCGATGTCACAGCAACTATTGCAAACGATGTAACACTGCTGCCAGGAAGTGCTATTGCTGGAAATACAAAGATTGAATCAGGTGCCATTATTGGCCCGCGTACAACACTTATTGATTGCACAGTTGGTGCTGGGGCTAGCGTTATCGAGTCGTATTGCACAGCAAGTGCGATTGGCGCAGAGGCAAGCGTTGGCCCATTTACATTCTTGCGTGCGGGTACAGATCTTGGTCCACATACTCGTGCTGGCGCATTCGTTGAAATGAAGAATTCAACTATCGGTGAAGGTTCTAAAGTTCCGCACCTTTCATATGTGGGCGATGCCACTATCGGCGTCGGCACAAATATCGGCGCTGCAACAATCTTCGTCAATTACGATGGCGTAGATAAACATCGCACAACTGTTGGAGACCATGTTCGAATCGGAAGTGATTCAATGTTGGTCGCACCAATTTCAGTAGGAGATGGTGCATATACAGCTGCTGGATCAGTTATCACTGAAGATGTTCCTGCAGGCGCGATGGGAGTTGGCAGATCACGCCAACGAAATGTCTTAGGCTGGGTCTTGCGTAAGCGCGCAGGAACAAAGTCTGCAGAGGCTGCAGCAAAGAGCGAGAAGAAAGGCTAACTCCCATGAGCGAAATCCGACTCGCCTCCGAGAAGCGACTACGACTCTTTACAGGTCGAGGATTTCCAGAGTTAGCAGATGAAGTAGCAACAGAGTTAGGCATTCCACTCACACCAACGTCGGCATATGACTTTGCTAATGGTGAAATATTTGTTCGCTTCGAAGAAAGTGTTCGCGGTTGCGATGCATTCGTTTTACAAAGTCATTCTGCTCCAGTAAATAAGCAGATCATGGAACAACTCATCATGGTCGATGCACTCAAGCGCGCATCAGCAAAGCGCATCACAGTTGTTGCACCGTTCTATGGTTATGCACGTCAAGATAAGAAGCACCGTGGACGTGAGCCAATCTCGGCGCGATTGATGGCAGATCTTTTCAAAACAGCAGGTGCGGATCGTTTGATGGTTGTTGATCTACACACTTCACAGATTCAAGGTTTCTTTGATGGTCCAGTAGATCATCTCTTTGCACTACCAATGCTTGCTAATTACGTTGGCAGCAAAGTGGATCGCTCACGTCTGACAATCGTTTCACCAGATTCTGGTCGAGTACGCGTTGCAGAGCGTTGGTCCGACTTACTCGGTGGATGCCCAATTGCATTTATCCATAAAACACGCGATCCACGTATTCCAAATGAATCAGTTGTCGGTCGCGTCGTTGGTGATGTTGTTGGCCAAACATGCGTAGTTATCGATGACATGATTGATACGGCAGGAACTATTACAAAAGCAGTAGATGCGCTCTTTGAAGCAGGAGCAACAGAAGTAATTGTTGCTGCAACTCATGCAGTTTTATCAGGGCCAGCAGTTGAGCGCCTCAAGAACTGCCGTGCTAGTGAAGTTGTTATTACAAATACTTTGCCAATTAGCGAAGATCAACATTTTGATGGTTTGACCGTTCTTTCGATTGCTCCACTTATAGCTCGAGCAATCCGCGAAGTCTTCGAAGATGGCTCAGTTACAAGCCTCTTCGACGGTCACTCGTAAGTAATATAAGTCGCAGCCCAACTTCGTTCACTCTGCGTTTTACGTTCACTGCGTTGGCCGCTTCTAATTTCTGCTACTAATTGAGCACGGATTTGCAGCTTAGCCAGCCCCTTCGGTATGGTTTGCTACGTTCCGGCGAGGGTTTTTTTCATCCGTAATCGACGGTGTGGGTTCAACTCCTGCTGGGACTTCACTACAACAACAGGAGAATAAAAAATGGCTGAGATTTCAATCAACGGTGTACGTCGTACCGAATTTGGTAAGGGTGCATCACGTCGCGCACGTCGCGAAGGCCAGGTTCCTGCTGTTATCTACGGTCATGGTGAGAAGCCATCACATATCAATCTTCCTGCACGCGAACTCGGCGTTGCACTCAAGACATCAAACGTTTTGCTTGACATTGTTGTAGATGGAAAGACCGAACTCACACTTCCTAAGTCAATTGTTCGCCACCCAATCAAACTCACAATCGATCACATTGACCTCGTCATTGTTCGCCGTGGTGAAAAAGTTACAGTTTCCGTTCCAGTTCACACATTTGGAGAGCACGACCGCGATGGAATTCTTGAGCATGTTCACCACACAATTGAAATTGAGACAGAAGCAACATCCATTCCTAGCTTCTTCGAACTCGACCTCACAGGTCTTGCGGCTGGCCTCTCACTCTATGCAGGGGATGTAAAACTTCCTGCTGGCGTAGAACTTATCTCTGATCCAAAGATGATTGTTGTTCATCTTTCTGAGCGTTCAACTGTAGTTGAAGAAGTTGCAGTTGTTGCCCCTGCCGAAGGAGATGTTGCTGCCGCTCCTGTTGCAGATGCAGAGAAGAAGGACGCGTAACACTTACTCTTAACCCATGACGTGGTTAGTTGTAGGACTCGGTAATCCCGGGGATAAATATGTCGCTACTCGACACAATGTCGGGCAGATGGTCATTGATGAACTCGCAAAGCGCCATAGCCTCAAATTTTCATCTCATAAATCACGCACTGATGTTGCCGCCTATAAGTTAGGTTCCGGCGCTGATGCGCATTCAATTATTTTGGCAAAGTCACATAGTTATATGAATGAAAGTGGCGGACCAATAAAAGCGGTTGCCTCTTTTTACTCTATTGAGCCTGCAAAAATCATTGTTCTCCACGATGAATTAGATATTGGATATGCAGCAATTAGAAGCAAAATTGCTGGAGGCGATAATGGCCATAATGGTTTGAAATCATTGACTTCAGCTTTTGGAACAGCGGAGTATTACCGTGTTCGTTTAGGAATTGGTCGCCCAATGGGTCAGCAAGATCCGGCTGATTTCGTACTCAAACAATTTAGCAAAGAAGAGAAGAAAGATTTAGGGGAGTTCTTAGATCGTGGGGCAGATGTTGTCGAATTCCTCATTAGTGAAGGTTTAGAGAAAACTCAGACTAAGTTCAATTCCTAAAATCAACCTGTATTTCTAAGACCTGCTGCAACACCATTGATAGTAAGTAACAGGGCTCTATTCAATACTGACTCAGGGGTTCCCCCAGCATCACGCACACGCTTGAGTAAGTTGATTTGAAGTAAATGTATTGGCGACAAATAAGCATCACGAACTTGAAGCGTACGCGCCTTGTTTGCTTGATCTCCAAGGAGTGAACTCTTCTTTGTCAGTAGCAATATTTCAGAGACAGTCAGCGCGAATTCCTCTTCAATAATTGTGAGGAAATGTTGAAGTTCTTTTGGAACTAGTGTTTCAACGTAGCGCTTAGCAAGGGCTAGGTCAGTCTTAGCAAGTGTCATCTCAACATTGCTAATAAATGTATTGAAGAAGTGCCACTCATCGAGCATTTTTATGAGAACTTCACTGTTGCCAGCTTCCCGAGCAGCCTTGAGGCCAGTTCCAACGCCAAACCAACCAGGAACAATCTGACGTGATTGGGTCCATCCAAATACCCATGGAATCTCACGCAAACTTCCAAGGCCACTCGTTGCATCTGGTCTGCGTGATGGACGTGAACCTAAGAAAAGATTTCCTAGTTGTTCAACAGGAGTGGAAGCGTAGAAATATGCAGGCAAGTCTGGATGCTCTACGAGTGAGCGATATTGCTTGAAAGAACTATCGCTAATGAGTTGCATGCAATCATTCCACTGAGCTAAATCTTGAGGTGCTTGTCGTGGAGCACGGTTCAACACTGTTGCCTCAAGGGCAGCTGCAAGTGTGAGTTCAACATTCTCACGAGCAAGTGATGGTAGTGAATATTTATCGCTGATTACTTCGCCTTGCTCAGTCATTTTTATTTGGCCATCAACTGAGCCCCAAGGAAGTGCGATGAGTGCTTCATATGTTGGACCGCCACCGCGACCAACAGAGCCACCACGACCATGGAATAAACGAAGCGTTACGCCATATTTCATTGCAACATCGCGTAGTTTTCTCTGCGCTCTATGAATTTCCCACTGGCTTGTTGCAATTCCTGCATCTTTATTGGAATCACTGTAACCAAGCATTACTTCTTGTAGATCGCCACGAAGTGCTACTAAGGCGCGATATGTTGGATTAGAAAGTAGTTTTTCTAGAATTTCACCCGATGCGCGAAGCTCTGCAACTGTTTCAAGAAGCGGTGCAAAGCCGATAGTTGCTTTCTTTGCTGCGATATCGACAAGGCCGGCTTGTTGAGCAATGACGACTGCAGCGATGAGATCATCTGCACCCTTTGTCATTGAAACTATATATGTCTCTATTGCTTGAGTACCAAAGGTACTTATGAGATCTGCGATTGCTATAAAGGTATCTAAAGTCTTTTGGGCATTTTCATCTAAAGACTTTACGTTGAGTGAACTTCCTTTTTGAAGCACACCAGTAAGAATTTCGAAGCGCTCATCGTGTGAGCGATTTACGTATGCATTATCGCCAAGTGCTTGGGCAAGTAAGTGATGATGTGCATCGGAATGTTCGCGAACATCCATAGTTGCATGTGTGAGTCCAAAAGCTGCAATGGTGCGGATTGTGCGCTCTAAAAGACCTGTAGCAATCATTTCGCCCTTATGGGCAAATAATGAATCGCGCATCAATGTGAGGTCAGTGAGTAATTCATTCATATCGTTGTAGTCACGATGTGGAATATGAGGAGCACTTTTTGCATGGCGATCACGAGTCATTGCTAAGCGATGCACGATTGCTGTTGCTTTCAAGCGATATGGTTCTTCAATATTGAGGCGCTTGAAACGAGATTCAAATTCAGGAATATGCTTAAGATCTTCGGCAACTGATGCGCTGAGTTCTGGTGTTGCTCCGGTAATTTTTGTCGAAACAGAGAGCATCTGGCGCAACTGATCCATTGTAGCAATCGTGACTCGAATCGCATGGCCAACTTGTAGCACCATTGCATCGCGAGTTACCTGCGCTGTCACATTTGGATTTCCATCGCGGTCTCCACCGATCCAGCTACCAAATGAGAGTGGGCGAGCCGTTACAGGGATCTCAATATCTAAGCGCTTCATCTCGCGCGCAAAGTCATTGAGAACTTCTGGAACAGTCTGGCGGAACAGGTCGTCTAAATAATAAAGAGCATTCATTGCTTCATCGAGTGGCTCTGGTCGATCTAGACGAAGTTCATCTGTCTGCCATAAAAGATCAATAGTTTCTGCAAGGCGATCACTTTGATTTGGATCTTTTCCTTGATCCAATAGATCAGCAACTCGTCCTAATTTATTGAGAATAGAGCGACGCGCTGCCTCTGTTGGGTGAGCGGTAAATACTGGTCGAACCATAAGTTCGCCAACCCATTGTTCAATATCGCTGCGAGTTAGTTCATGTCCAGGTGTTTGCTCTTGTTGCGCTGTAATAATTCTATTTACAGCGCGAGTTAGCCATGAGCCACCCTCGGAACGCGCATCTGCTAAAACGCGGGAGCGGTGAACTTGTTCTGCAACGTTTGCTAAATGAAAATATGTACTAAATGCACGTACTAGTTGAACAGAATCTTCAACAGATAATGATGCTAATAAATCTGCGCCGCCACCCTCACGCCCTGCTTTTCGCACAGCTTCAACAAGTGCTAAAAGTTTTGGTCCTTCTTGCCTAACGAGAGTTTCACCTAGAAGATCTCCAAGGCGGCGAACATCGCTTCGTAGACCTGCTTCATCGGATGCAGATACTGATCCAGTAATGGCGCGTTCGCCCATGCTCTCCATGGCGTAATAATGACAGGTTTAGCGCTCTTCTCACTACGCCAATAGAATTGGCGACGTTAGCCCCCTCCCATTCGCGGAGTTGGGGCATTAAGTCGTTTCACGACGAGATTGGAGCAATGAAAATGCGCGGCATACTCGCACACCTTGCCCAATCTCAATATGTGAATAATCAAATTAATGAGAATGCAACGATTGTTGCACCATCGCCCATCTATCCATTCCTCGTGGCCCTTCGTGCAAAGAATGCACCAGTTCTACTTGTTACTAGCTCGAGTCGAAGTGCTGAAGATTTAGCAAGTGAACTACGAGATCTACATGCCAATGTATTGGAATTTCCAGCATGGGAGACTCTGCCTCACGAAAAGTTGAGTCCTCGCAGTGACACTGTTGCTCAACGTGTTCGCACTCTCTACGCACTTGCAAACACAACAAAGATGAGCGCACATCCCATTGTCATTACACCGGTGCGAGGCATGATTCATCGTATTATCAAGGATCTCACCGATCGTGAATTAGTTTCACTAGAAATTGGGCAAGAGAGATCACTTGAAGAGTTAGTAAGACATTTATCCAATCTCTCATATTCACGAACAGATTTAGTTGAACGCCGTGGTGAGTTTGCAGTGCGCGGTGGAATTGTTGATCTCTTCTTGCCACTAAGTAATCACCCAGTTCGAATCGATTTCTTTGGTGATGAAATTGAAGATATTAGTTATTTTGAAGTTGCAGATCAGCGAACCTTTAAGGCTGTTGTTGGGCCTGTTGAAATATTTCCCTGCCGCGAACTTTTACTCACAGAATCAATAAAGAAGCGCGCAAAAGAGATTGCTGAGAAATATCCAGCAGCTCAAGAGCTATTAGTAAAAATCAGTGAAGGTATGACTCCTGAAGGTATGGAATCACTCATCCCCTTATTAGTAAATGAGACTTCTTCACTCGTTGAAAAAATGCCAAAAGGCACCCAAATTATTTATATTGATTTTGAAAGAATAAAGTCACGAGCCGCAGATCTCATTGCGACCAACGATGAATTTCTTGCAGCATCGTGGTCGAACGCTTCTTACGGTGGCAATGTTCCAATACATGATGGGGCACAGACTTATATGTCATGGGAGGACCTTGCTGAAAATATCGCAGGAACTGGTTTTGAGATTCAAAGTTTGAACCCATTTGGAAATGATTTAGATTCCAACACAACCTTTCTCGATTGCACTCCCATTGATCCACTACGAGGAGATATTGAGCGCGCTATTGCCGAGTTATCGAGTGCACTTGAGGCAGGAAGTTGTGTTGTGTTTGCAACACACGGTCACGGAATGGTTGAGCGATATGCAGGCATCTTTAGGGGCGCTGATTTACCTGTCTATATCGTTGAAAAATTAGATGCAATTCCAACACGAGGCTCGATTCACCTAACAACTACATTACTCACTCATGGCTTTGCAATGAGTGGTGAAGATCTTTTCATAATGACGGAGCGCGATCTAACTGGCAGCAAGGGCAGCATCAAAGATGGAGAGAGACTTCCGTCTAAGCGAAAGCAAAGTATTGATCCACTCGAACTCAAAGCAGGTGATTTTATTGTTCACGAGCAACATGGAATTGGTAGATATATAGAGTTACTAGAGCGAACAGTTGCTGGAATTACTCGAGAATATTTAGTAATTGAATATGCATCCGCAAAACGTGGACAACCAGGAGATCGAATATTTGTTCCCACAGATTCACTAGAGCAGGTAAGTAAATATGTGGGTGGGGAATCGCCAACAGTGCACCGCATCGGTAGTGGTGAATGGCAAAAAGCAAAGGGGCGTGCTCGCAAAGCTGTACGGCAGATTGCAGGCGAGCTCATCAGACTTTATGCAGCGCGCACAAGTTCACCAGGTTTTGCATTCTCACCTGATACGCCTTGGCAAAGAGAATTGGAAGATTCATTTTCATATATTGAAACTCCAGATCAACTCTCATCTATCAATGAGGTCAAGGCAGATATGGAGCGTCCATATCCCATGGATCGAATCATTTGTGGAGATGTGGGTTATGGAAAAACTGAGATTGCTATTCGCGCAGCATTCAAAGCGGTGCAAGATGGCAAACAAGTAGCGGTGCTTGTTCCAACGACACTTCTGGTTCAACAACATTCAAAGACTTTTGCAGAGCGCTATGCAGGCTTTCCAATAAGAGTTGGTGGCTTATCTCGCTTCAATTCAGCAAAAGAGAGCAAAGAGATATTGAGTGAACTTGAGAAAGGGGGGATCGATGTTGTCGTTGGTACTCACCGGATTCTCTCCGCCGATGTCCGTTTCAAAGATTTGGGACTCGTCATTGTCGATGAAGAACAGCGCTTTGGTGTTGAACAGAAAGAATCACTCAAGAAATTGCGCACAAGCGTTGATGTATTAGCTATGTCTGCCACACCGATCCCTCGAACACTGGAGATGGCGATTACAGGCATACGTGAGATGTCCACGATTACAACGCCACCAGAGGAGCGCCATCCAATCCTTACCTATGTTGGTCCAGCCGATGATGCACAAATAACTGCTGCTATCCACCGCGAACTTTTGCGAGATGGACAAATTTTCTATATTCATAACCGAGTCGAATCTATTGATCGAAGAGCAGCGCAAATTCAAGAGTTGGTGCCCGAGGCCCGAATCAGAGTTGCACATGGTCAGATGAGTGAAGGCGCACTTGAAGATGTCATCCTTGCATTCTGGAATCGTGACTTTGATGTATTGGTATGTACAACAATTGTGGAGAGCGGTCTAGATATTGCCAATGCAAATACTTTGATTGTCGAGCGCGCAGATAATTTTGGACTCTCTCAACTCCATCAATTACGTGGACGAGTTGGTCGTGGCCGCGAACGCGCATATGCATATTTCTTATTTCCAGCAGATCAGCCTTTATCTGAAGTTGCACACGAGCGACTCACAACAATCGCTGCCAATACTGATTTAGGTTCTGGAATGCGAGTTGCCCTCAAAGATTTAGAGATACGAGGTGCAGGAAATTTATTGGGTGGCGAGCAATCGGGACATATTGCAGATGTTGGCTTTGATCTTTATATGCGCATGGTTGGAGAAGCTGTACAAGATTACAAAACTGGAATTATTGAAACAGAAGAAGTACATCATGAATGCAAAGTTGAACTTCCAATCAATGCCCATCTCTCCAGTGATTATGTTCCAGGTGAGCGCCTACGCCTTGATCTCTATCGCCGATTAGCAGATGTTCGAAATACTGATGATGTTGAAGCAATTCGCGGCGAATTAGTTGATCGATTTGGCGATCTTCCAACAGAGGCACAGGCACTTCTAGGCGTTGCTTCGCTTCGAGCACTTGCTAAATCAGTTGGATTACGAGAAGTAGTTGCTGCAGGAAAATTCTTACGTTTATCACCCATCACACTTGCCGAATCTCGTCAGTTGCGAATGTCACGTATGTATCCGGGCTCGCTCTATAAATCGGCCATGAATACGGCGATGATTGCCTTCCCTGTGAGTAAATCCTGGAGCCCGTCACAAAGTGGTCTGGAGATAGTGGATACTTCTCTTCTGGCCTGGGTAATTGAGGCCGTCGACCAACTGACCGCCACTTCGAAAGCGAGCACCACGTGAAAAAGTTCCTTGCCATTAGCGCAATTGCAGCAGCACTCCTACTAACTGGATGCTCACAAGTTGGCGCAGCAGCAACAATTGGTGACACAAAGATTACTCAAGCAGTTGTTCAGGGAAGCATTGATTCAATTCTTGCAGAGCGCGGCAAAATTGATATTTCGCAGATGGAACTACAAACTGGCGCAGATCTCAATCTTTCACAATTGCGTTTCCAGGTTCTAACAGTTCTTATTCGCGAAGTTGGAAAAGATTTCAAAATAGAGGCATCAAAGGCTGAAATCGATACACGCCGTGCAGGAATTGTTGAACAAGTTGGCGGAGTAGCAGAATTACCAAAGGCATTAGTTGGAGCAGGTATCGCCCCAGGAAATCTTGACCTCTATCTTGAAGCAGTAATTGTTTCTGGAAAAATCAGTGATGCAATTGTTGCAACAGGTGTATCTCAAGAAGCACTAGGCGCAGAAATTTCAAGAATCGTTGCAGCAAAGGCAGCCAAACTAAAAGTTGAGATCAACCCACGCTACGGTAAATGGGATGCAATCAATGCCGATGTACTTCCTGTTGATTCTGCCGGCGATGCCGTCAAGTCAACTACTCCATAAGTAAAAAAAGCATGAGTACTTCCTATCTTCAACGTCTCGTTGAAGTGATGGATACTTTGCGCTCTCCGGGCGGTTGCCCTTGGGATGGCGAACAAACTCACGAATCACTTGTGAAATATTTACTTGAAGAGTCATATGAGTTTGTAGATTCACTTGAAAGCGGTGACCGCGCAGGAATGCGCGAAGAACTCGGCGACATCTTGCTTCAAGTCTATTTCCACGCCCGCATTGCACAAGACAACGTTGACGATCCATTTACCATCGAAGATGTTGCACAATCAATAACTGAAAAACTCATTCGTCGCCACCCGCATGTATTTGGTGATGCAAAAGTTTCAGGTTCTGGAGAAGTTCTAGAGAATTGGGAAAAGATAAAAGCTGTCGAAAAGGGTCGAACATCTGCACTAGATGGAATTGCAATGGCTCAACCAGCACTGCCACTTGTTGAAAAATTGCTCTATCGTGTAGAAAAGAATGACCTCGAATTATCACTTCCTACAGTGCCACACCTTGAAGGTAGTGCCACAGAAGACTCAGTAGGAAAAGCACTTCTAGAAGTTATTGCCTGGGCTAATCGCAATGGAATTGATGCAGAACGCGCACTTCGAAGCCAAGCCCATCAAATAATTGCACGTATAAAAGAGGCTGAAGGCAAGGCCGAATAAGCACGGTAGACTTGCCTCACTCAGCCGTTTCAACGCAGACACGATTGCAGAGACAAATTAGATAAAGTTTTTTAGGAGATATCTCAGTGGCAATTATCGAAGCAATCGCAGCTCGCGAAATTCTTGACTCCCGTGGAAATCCAACGGTTGAAGTTGAAATCGAATTAGAAGATGGCACACAAGCACGCGCTGCAGTACCAAGTGGAGCATCTACTGGTGCATTTGAAGCATCAGAACTTCGCGATGGTGGCAAGCGTTATGCCGGTAAAGGTGTAGAAAAAGCAGTTGCATTTGTCAATGAAGAGATTGCACAAGCAATTGTCGGTTATGACTCACAAGATCAACGTCTGATCGATACAGAGATGATTGAACTTGATGGAACAAAGAACAAGTCACGCCTTGGCGCAAACTCAATTCTTGGTGTTTCACTCGCTGTTGCAAAGGCATCAGCCGAATCTGCAGATCTCTCACTCTTTCGTTATCTCGGTGGACCAAATGCACATATCTTGCCTGTGCCAATGATGAATATTCTCAACGGTGGCGCACACGCTGACACTAATGTTGATATTCAAGAATTTATGATTGCTCCAATTGGTGCACCAACTTTCCGTGAATCACTACGTTGGGGCGCCGAGATTTATCACGCACTCAAATCAGTTCTCAAAAAGCGTGGGCTTGCAACAAGTGTTGGTGACGAAGGTGGCTTTGCTCCAAACCTAGAAAGCAATCGCGCAGCACTTGATCTGATTATCGAAGCTATTTCACTCGCTGGCTTCAAGCCAGGAACAGATATTGCACTTGCAATGGATGTTGCTGCAACAGAATTCCACGACACCGGAAAGTACACATTTGAAGGCTCTTCTAAGAGTTCAGATCAGATGATTGCTTATTACAAGGAACTCGTTGATGCATATCCATTAGTTTCAATTGAAGATCCGCTCAATGAAGAAGATTGGGCTGGCTGGACAGAGATGACAAAGGTATTGGGATCACGTGTTCAAATAGTTGGAGATGACCTATTTGTAACTAACCCAGAACGCCTTGCTCGCGGTATCGCATCAGATACAGCAAACGCACTTCTTGTAAAAGTAAATCAAATTGGAACTCTTACAGAAACACTCGATGCTGTAGATATGGCACACCGTGCGAACTATCGAAGCATGCTTAGCCATCGTTCAGGTGAAACAGAAGATACGACTATTGCCGATCTTGCTGTTGCAACAAATTGTGGTCAGATAAAGACTGGTGCACCCGCACGAAGTGAACGCGTTGCTAAATACAACCAACTTCTTCGAATTGAAGAAGAGTTAGCTGATGGCGCCGTCTACGCTGGTCGCGACGCTTTCCCACGCTTCAAAGGATAATTACACAATGGCCAGACGCCGCGGCAAACTAAATTTCACACCACGTCGCCGCGGTTCTGGTCGCACCCTTGCACTCTCTGCAATCTTCTTTATATTGGCACTCACAATTGCCCCACCGATTCAGCATTACTTCACACAACGTGCACAAATCAATTCATTGCGTGCACAAGTAAGTTCAGATACTAAAGCACTTGAAGAGGCAAAAAAAGAATTATTGCTCTGGCGCGATCCTGAATACATAAAATCACAAGCTCGCGAACGCTTACATTTTGTATTACCAGGAGAGCGCCAATACATAGTTACTGATTCAACTTCGCAAAGTACGCAAGAGCAAAGCACTCTTGTTGCCGATAATGTTCCTGATAATCAACCGTGGTACACACGCCTTATTGCATCAATCACTGAAACCGGTAGCAAGTGAACCCTGTTCCACAAGAAGATTTAGATTGTATTGAAAGACAATTAGGTCGCACACCTCGTGATGTTCATGGCATTGCATATCGTTGTCCTTGTGGAAAACCAGCCGTAGTTGAGACAAATCCCCGCCTTGCCGATGGCACACCATTTCCAACTTTTTATTACGCCACATGTCCAAAACTCACTGGTGCTATTTCAACGTTAGAGACAACAGGAATGATGGGCGAAATGAATGCTCGCCTTGCAACAGATCCAGAGTTATCTGGTGCATATAGCGCTGCCCACGAAGATTATTTAGCTGCGCGCGCTGCACTCAAAGTTGATGTTCCAGAAATTGAAGGTATCACCGCTGGTGGAATGCCAGATCGCGTCAAATGTTTGCACTCACTTGTTGCGCATTCACTCTCTGCTGGCCCTGATGTGAACCCCTTAGGTGATGAAGCACTTGCAGCGCTGCCACAGTGGTGGAAGAACGAACCATGCGAGTAGCAGCGATTGACTGCGGAACTAATTCAATTCGCTTATTAATTGCAGATATTGAAGGAACAAGTTTTCGAGAAGTTCTTCGCACAATGGAAATCGTACGACTTGGACAAGGGGTAGATAAAACTGGAGAGTTCCACCCAGATGCTATTGCTCGAACACTTGCAGCTGTTGATTTATTTGCAGTAGAGATTGCGCGCAAGGGTGTTCAAAAGATTCGCTTCTGTGCAACAAGTGCCACACGCGATGCAACTAACCGTCATCTCTTCATCGATGGCGTAAAAGAGCGCCTAGGTATCGAGCCAGAAGTTATTACAGGTGAAGAGGAAGCAGCGCTCTCATTTGCTGGCGCAATCCAAGATTTGCCACAAGAAGATGGCCCATTCCTTGTTGTAGATATCGGCGGAGGATCTACTGAATTTGTTTATGGACAATCAAGTGTTGAATTCGCAAAGAGTGTAAATATTGGTTGCGTACGTATGTCTGAGCGCCACTTCACCAAAGAACCAATCGGTTCACAGGAAATTGAAGATGCGCGCAAAGATATCCAAGAAGCCATCAAAGTGGCCGTATCCATTGTTCCTATTACTAAAGCAAAAACACTTATCGCCGTTGCAGGAACTGCCACCACAGTTGCAGCTGCAGCACTCGATCTACCTGAATATGACCGTCACTCAATTCATTTATCGCGAATCAGCGCAGAGAAAACCCACCTTGTCTCACAGCGTTTCCTCACTATGACTCGGGAAGAACGCTCAGCACTTGGTTACATGCACCCCGGCCGAGTCGATGTAATTTCTGCAGGCTCCCTTGTGCTCTCTGAAATCATGAAAGCAACAGAAGCTAAAGAATTTGTTGCTTGCGAGTCAGACATTCTCGATGGAATGGCTTGGTCTATTTAGTTCTTATCCCAGAACTTCACGAGAACATCAGTGAGTAATTCTGGAGTATCTTCATTTGGGCAATGTCCGGCACCTGGAATTACATCTAATTGTGCTTCTAAATCTTTAGCCATTTGATCTTGTAACGATAATGGCCACGCATCATCATTTTCACCGTAGAGAACATGAGATGGAATTCCTGTTGCATGTACATCTTTCACAATCGATGGTTCATCCATTAGGTGAGCTCTATGTGTCGCAACAGAGCGAGGATCACTCATTGCCCAACGTCTCTTCTTCATCGCATACGTTGGTTTTCCTTGATCATTAGCATCCATATAGTCATCCCAAATCTTTTCCATGGGTATAGACATCAACGCTTCATGGCTCAGCATTTCTTCTCTAAAACCAATACCTGCTGGACCACTACACATTAGTGTGAGTGACTTCCAATAATTTGGCGCCATAAGAACTGCGCGCTGTGCAACTAAACCACCAAATGAATGACCGAGTAAATGAGGATTTGTCATCCCAAGTAATTGGGCCATATCGATTGCATCACGTACAAGTGATTTGATTGTGTATGCATCTTCACGCTTGCTATGTGGAGACTCATGTTGTCCGCGATTATCTAGAGTTAATACTCGATAACCATGATCTGCAATCATCGGACCACAATCCGAAAAATCTTCTTTACTTCCAGTAAAGCCATGAACTAATACGACATCACCGCGATGAACTTTAGGTTCAAATACAACGGTTGCAATTGGTTCGCCTTGGACATCAATAAGTTTGGTCATGAGGTGAGCTTATTAGTAATTGCCTTTTTCTCTGCAATTTGAGTTGGTAAATAGAGCATTTAGCGCCTAGTAGACTCTGTTTTTCACGTGGCCCCGATAGCCCAATGGCAGAGGCAGAGGACTTAAAATCCTCCCAGTGTGGGTTCGACCCCCACTCGGGGCACATATATTTTCAAAGTAGACTAAATCAATAATGAGTCAAAAATACGATGTTGTAATTATTGGTGGCGGCCATAACGGGCTTGTAGCTGCATGCTATTTAGCGATGGCAAAGAAGAAAGTAATTATTCTTGAAGCAAACACTGAGCTCGGTGGAGCAACTGCCAGCATTCAAGCCTTTGATGGCATGGATGTGCGAATCTCCCGATATTCATATTTGGTCTCACTCTTGCCTGATCAGATTCTGAAAGATCTCTCCATAGATTTTGAAACGATTAGCCGCAAGGTTTCATCATTTACACCAGCTAAGCGCAATGGCGTCGAAGTTGGGTTGATGGTTAATCGCCAACCGGATCAAGAGACTATAGATTCGTTTGCGGCCCTTACGGGAAGTGATAGCGAATATAGGGCGTGGGATTCTTTTTATTCCGAGCTCTATGAACTTGCTCAAGTTATGGCTCCAACAATGCTCAAACCTTTATTGACTAAAGAAGAGATGAAGAAGATGGCCGCAGATAATGGCTTATCTGAAATCTGGGATGCAATTATTGAAAGACCTTTGAGTGAAGTAATTGAAAGTACTTTTGCTGATGATTTAGTACAAGGCGTTGTTCTAACCGATGGACTCATCGGAACATTTACCCCATCAAGTCACATGATGGCTAATGTTTGTTTTCTCTACCACCTCATAGGAAATGGCACAGGTGAGTGGAAAGTGCCAGTTGGTGGCATGGGTGCATTCGTGAAGAAACTAACTAATCGTGCTACCGAATTAGGTGTTGAGATTAGAACCGATGCCAAAGTGATAAAGATTGGCGATGATGTATCTGGCAAGTCAATTGAGATAGAGAGTGGAGAAGTTTTCCATTCCGAATTTATTGCAGCTAATTGTGCTCCGCAAGTTCTTGCAAAGATTCTTGGAACGACTCCACCGAAGTATGTAAAAGGCTCACAGCTAAAAATAAATATGTTGCTCAAGAAATTGCCAAGGCTAAAAAGTGGTGCTGATCCGGTTTCTGCCTTTGCGGGAACCTTCCATATTGATGAGAGTTACGCGCAATGCGAGGCTGCATATCAGGAGGCAGCGGCTGGCAAGATTCCAACTGTTATTCCAGCAGAGATGTATTGCCACACACTTTCAGATCAGAGCATTCTTGGTCAATCACTCATTGAGCAGGGATATCAAACGCTGACTCTCTTTGCACTCCATACCCCTGCCGATCTTTTTGAAAAAGACAATGAAGGGGTAAAGGCGGAGATGCTGCACCGAATATTCAAACAGCTCAACGAATACTTAGTTGACCCCATTGAGCAATGCTTAGCGTTTGATGAGAATGGCGAACTTTGCGTGGAAGTGAAATCTCCTCAAGACTTAGAAAAAGATGTCGCACTCCCTGGTGGAAACATTTTCCATACTGACCTGCACTTTCCCTTTAGCGACGATGCGCAAGTCACTTCGGCTAATCGCTGGGGAGTCGAAACTGGGGATGCGAAAATATTTATCTGTGGCGCGGGAGCGCTTCGGGGCGGTGGCGTTAGCGGCATAGGTGGACACAACGCTGCAATGGCCATTCTGGGCCGATAGGGCGTGCGCGGGAAGAATTCGAGCCTTACTATTGTTCTTACTAACAACGCTAGAAGTGCTAGCGGAGGTATAAAAGGAGAGAAATGCAAAGTTCGAACCCGGTCCTAGGACGCGCTTTCGGAAACGGTAAGCGCGGATATGCCGCTTTTGATCCAAGCTCAACAACCCAAGCAGATTCTTCACAATTAGAAGATCTCTTCAACGCCCCAGCAGCATCATCGCTGCGCATGGGACGTATGACTATTGACGATGTAGTCACTCGTACAGGAATTTTATTTGCAGTACTTGTTGTAACAGGTGCTGGCGCATGGACACTCAATTTTGGTGGCGGTGCACTTATGGTTGGCTTGCTTGGCGGATTTGTACTCGCCATGGTCAACTCATTTAGCAAGACAGTTCGTCCAGCACTCATTGTTGCTTACGCTGCATTTCAAGGTGTTGCTCTCGGAACATTGAGCCATATCTACAACAGTGCTTATCCAGGAATTGTTAGCCAAGCGGTAATTGCAACGCTATGTGCATTTGCGGGAATGCTCTTTGCATATCGCAGCGGAAAGATTCGTGTAACTCCTAAGTTCACACGCGTGATGCTTGGCTCTCTCATTGGTTACCTAATCCTTTCAGTTATAACAATGTTTACTGGCTTCCCAGCTGGTGGCTTAGGACTCCTCATTGCTGTTGCAGGTGTTGGACTAGCATCATTTTTCTTAGTTCTCGATTTCGATCAAATCGAAAAAGGAATTGCGGCTGGAGCACCACAACAAGAATCATGGCGAGCAGCTTTTGGTCTCATGGTTACCGTTGTTTGGCTCTATTTAGAAGTTCTACGTCTGCTTTCAATCTTGCGTAATAACGACTAATAACTTACTAAGAAACCCGCTCTAGCCAATGGCTGGGGCGGGTTTTTTATTTGGAAAGGTGAGAAATTCTTGTTTCAGGCAATCTATAGGAGAGCACCACTGCAATAAGGAAAATAACTCCAGTGGCTGCAAATGCTGTGCGATACGAATATGCATCACAAATTGCACCAACAACTACAGGACCGACCATCATTCCAGCGTCGCCTGCCATTTGGAACAAGGCAATTACTTGTCCGCCTTTACCTCCAATAACATCGCCAACAACAGTTGCTGGAACTGTTGAAAGATAGGCTCCGCCGATTCCAAGGATCACCATAGATACTAAATACATCCACGGATGAATAGTGAAGACCATAACTAAAACCCCAAGTGTCACAATTAATGTGCCAACAAGTGCAGCGAATCGGCGTCCTTTAGTATCTGAAATCTTTCCGGCACGAAGCAGAAGAAAACCTTGGAAAATAGCTGAAAGAGTAAATCCATAACCGACTACAGCGGTAGTTGATTTCAAGTTTTCAATAACAAAGATTGGTAAAACAGAGGATCGAAGACCAAAGAGAACCCACGTAGTTAGAAAAGTTATAACGAGAGCGTATCGATATGGGCGAAGAGCTAGCGCTTGGCGAATAGTGGTGTGAGCAACTGCGCCTGAATCTTTTACTCTTTTTCCAAGATTGGCACCTGTAAGGAAAAAGAATGCAATAAGACCCGAGATTGCTAATGTGAATGAATATGCAAAAAATGGAGCACGAAGTGAAATAAGGCTAAGTAGTCCACCAATTGCAGGGCCGGTGATTCCGCCAATTAGAAATGCACCGTTATATAGAGATTGCGCACGTCCGCGATGTTCATCGCTCACAGATCGCATGATTACTGAACCTGCAGCAACAGAGAACATTGAAGATCCAAGGCCACCAGCCGAGCGGAAAATTAGTAATTGGTGATAGCTATTTGATAGTCCAACGAGCAACGTAAAGAGTGCAACCATTCCAACGCCACTTGAAAAGATTGCGCGTTCCCCAAAGTGATCCACCAGTTTTCCAGAGATTAGCCCGGAGCAAAAGCGTGCAACGGCGAAGGCAGAGACGATTAAGCCAACCGCTGCATTATTGACACCAAAGGAGCGTGCAAAGACTGGAATTGCAGGTAGAACGATTCCAAAACCTAGTGCAACAAAGAATGATGCAACAATAAGGATTTTTACTTCACGACGAAATTGTGCAAAAGGTGAAGTGAATTTAGATCGGATCAACCGATTGCCTCACCAGCTGCTTCCTCGCGAGCGGCAGCATAATCTTTATTTGTGCGCAATGGTGCTTCGCGCAACATGAGTGCGAGCAAGAATCCAATAGCGGTTATAGGGGCGGCTGCATAGAAAACAATATGAAATGAATTCACAAATGCTTCTAGCGCAGTTGTTTGAATGGCAGGTGGAAGAGTCTTGAGAATTGCTGTGTTATTGCTTAGTCCCTGCAATTTTGCTGGATCAAAGCCACTGACTGCATCGGGATTCTTTGTCGCAAGATCTGCAAAGCCACTCTGCAAATAATGACTAACGCGGTTCGTAAGAATTGTTCCAAAGATTGCGGTACCGAAAACGCTACCAAGTGAACGGAAGAATGTATTACTACTAGTAGCAACGCCCATATCCTTGAAATCAACTGCGTTTTGTAGCGCAATAACGATTGTCTGCATTGATAGCCCAAGACCTGCTCCAACCATGATTGCGTATATAGATAACAACCAGAAAGGAGTCGAGATACTCAGCGTTGCCATAGCAAGGATTCCAACAGTCATAATCGCTGTTCCCATGATTGGGTACTTCTTGTAATGACCGTGCTTTGTAATTTGTTTTCCACTAAATATTGATGTTGAAACAATTCCGAGCATTAGTGGAATCAATTTCAAACCTGCCTGCGTTGCTGAATCGCCCTTCACAACTTGTAGATAGAGAGGCAACATAACAATCGCACCAAACATACCTGCACCAATTACAGCGCCAAGTAAAGATGTGAGCGTGAATGTGTGGTTCTTGAAGAGTGAAAGTGGCAGAATTGGCTCTTTCGCTCTTTTCTCCCAGGAGATAAATGCGATTGTAAGGATAATTCCAGAAACAAGATATGTAATTGTTCGGCTATCTGTCCAACCATCTTGCGGACCATAAATTGAAACGGCAAGGAGAATCGCAGAGACGCCTGTAACCATGAGGATTGCGCCTAAGTAATCAATGGTGTGATCGCGCTTCACTTTTGGAATATGCAGAACGGCTGAAGTAATGGCAAGTGCTGCTATACCAAATGGCAAGTTGATGTAGAAAATCCAACGCCAGCCAGTAATGCCAAAAATAGTTGCATGATCAGAGAAAAATCCACCTAGAAGTGGACCAGCAACAGATGAGAGTCCCCATACTGCTCCGAAATAACCTTGATAACGACCACGTTCGCGTGGAGGCACGATATCTCCGATGATGACGAAAGTAAGTGCCATCAAACCGCCAGCACCTAAACCTTGAAGTGCACGTGTTGCGATTAGTTGTGTCATGTCCTGTGAAGCACCGGCTAAGAATGAACCGATAAGGAATGTAACGATTGCAAATTGGAAGACAATGCGTCGGCCATATATGTCTGAAATTTTTCCATACAGCGGAGTTGATGCGGTCGAAGTCAAAAGGTATGCAGTAACTACCCATGTGTAGTGATTGAGGCCATCGAAATCTTCTACGATACTTTTCAGTGCCGTGGAAACAATTGTTTGATCCAAGGCTGCCAGAAGCATTCCCGTCATCAGTCCACTCAGGATGATCATGATCTCTCGGTGGGTATGTTCCTTAACAGGGGCAGAATTCGACATGGTGGCCTTTCAAATATGGGCTTGCGAAATATTCGCGAAGATTATGCAATAGATGTAAGTTTACTCTGTGAAATCAGTAATAGCCAAACATCTCATCAAGACCTATCGCAATGGCGAGGTAAAAGCCCTAGATGATCTATCTCTCGATGTTGAAGAGGGCACGGTTCTAAGCGTATTAGGGCCAAATGGCGCTGGTAAAACAACAACAGTAAGAATTCTTGCAACTCTTCTTTCACCAGATTCTGGAAATGCAACAGTAGGTGGGATAGATGTAGTAAAGAACCCTGAGAAAGTTCGCGAGATTATTGGATTATCTGGCCAATATGCAGCCGTTGATGAAACTCTTACAGGCTGGGATAACTTAGTGATGTTCAGTCGTTTGTATCATTTAGGAAAACAAGCATCCATTAATCGCACAAATGAATTACTTGAAAGATTTTCACTCACCGAAAGCGCACGCCGTCCTATCAAGACCTATTCAGGTGGAATGCGCCGCCGTCTAGATTTAGCAGCATCACTGATTGTCCGGCCAAAAGTTCTTTTCTTAGATGAGCCAACTACTGGGCTCGATCCACGTGGCCGTCAAGAGATGTGGGGAGTTATTGAAGAGCTAGTAAAAGATGGTGTAACTCTTTTGCTCACAACACAATATTTGGAAGAAGCGGATCAATTAGCTGATGAAATTGCTGTTATTGATCACGGAAAAGTTATTGCTCGAGGAACATCTGATGTTCTCAAGAAGCAAGTCGGTGGAGAGCGCTTAGAAGTAGTAGTAGAGAGTGCACACATCAAAACAACTATGGATATTGTTGCAAAAGTTAGCGGAGATAAAGTTTCACTCGATGAAGCACTTCGCCAAATCAGCGCCCCTGTATCAACCGGTGCAACTGCCCTCATTGAAGTATTGAGAGCGTTAGATGTCGCAGGAATTCATCCATTAGATGTGGGCTTGAAGCGTCCTTCACTCGATGATGTATTTATGTCACTTACTGGCCACGTCGCAGAGGAAATTGTTGCTGCGCCAGAGGCTGGTAAGAAGAAAGGGAGAAAGTAATGAAAAATGCAATCTCTGATGCGCTAGTTATTACTAAGCGCCAGCTACTTCAATTAGCGCGAGTTCCTGAAGTGCTTATCTTTTCAACTATTCAGCCCGTAATGTTTGTTCTTCTCTTTAGATATGTATTTGGTGGTTCGATTTCTACTGGCCAGCCAGGAGGATATGTACAACTGTTGATGCCAGGAATCTTTGTGCAAACCGTTGCATTTACATTAGCTGCAACAGCGTCAGGTCTTGCAGAAGATATGGGAAAGGGTTTGATTGACCGCTTTAGATCACTACCTATCTCTCGCTCAGCACTCGTGGTTGGTCGAACACTTGGGGACTCATTACTCAACATTGTGGTTTTGGCAGTGATGGGCATTGCAGGATACGTAGTTGGCTGGCGCCCAACTTCTGGTCTACCAAAAGTGTTGCTCGCTTTCTTATTCCTACTTCTCTTTGGTTACGCACTTTCTTGGACAGGTATCTTTGCTGGGCTCTCAGCACGTGATGCTCGCGTAGTTCAAAATATGAGTTTTATGATTACTTTTCCACTGACATTCTTATCTAATGCATTTGCACCAACGACGGGCATGCCACGTGCATTGCAGTATTTCGCTGAATGGAATCCTGTATCAACAATGGTTGCTGCGTGCCGTGAACTCTTCGGCGTTGAGAACCAATTCGGAGCAACTGCTGGATCATTTCCCAGCGAGAACCCACTTGCAATGTCATTGATTTACATGGTTCTTATAATGGCTATTTTCGTACCACTGAGCGTTCGAAAGTATAAAAACTCAAGCAAGTAGTACTAGTAATTCTCCACTGATTTGATAACTACTGTAATTTCTTTGCCGCTTGGTGCTTTGAAGGAAACGGTATCGCCAATCTTTGCACCTAAGACAGCTGCACCCAGTGGTGATTTTTCACTGTAAACATCTAGGTCGCCACTAGAAATTTCGCGCGAACCCAGTAGGAATTTTGATTCATCTCCTGCAATATCTGCTGTAACAATCATGCCCGCACCTACTAAGCCATCAGCACTTGCTGGCGGAGTACCGATATGTGCGTTATCGAGCATATGAATGAGTTGCTTGATGCGTGCTTCAATCTTTCCTTGCTCTTCGCGCGCTGCGTGATAGCCGCAATTTTCTTTTAGATCACCTTCGGCACGTGCTGCTTCAATTTTGCGCACAACATCAACTCTCGCCTCATTTGTTAAATGATCGAGCTCGCTGCGCAAACGATCAGCAGCTTCTTGTGTAAGCCATGTCTGTGAACTCATAAGGGATAAAGGTACCTGATTAGTCACTTTCGCGACATCGGATTACATCTGCATTGACTGCAGGACCACGCGTAGGAATGAGCGTGATTAGCTCTGTTTTTGATTTCCCTGCAGGTATCACTTCATCGATTTGGCCAACGACATTCTTATCGATATCTCGAGCAACCAATGTGCATGCATATGGAGTTTCACTAGAGCGACGCTCTAGTGAGTATCTAATTGATACTTCTTTTTCACTAGTAATTGAAAACGAAATCAATGTAGTTCGATATGGCGGATTGGAATGATGTAGCCCTGCCCACACTAACCAGGAAATACCAAGCAGGGCACAAAGGATTGCAGGGATCTGCCATTTACTAGGCGGGCGCACCCCGTAGCGATCGTTATATGAAAATGGTGCCTCAGATTGCATGGCATGATTATGGCATGCAAAAAGATGTAGATATGGGCTCAGCAGGTTCGCTCACAGTAGCCATATTGTGCATTGCTGTTGTTTTCCTGCTTCGCAGTTTCTATAAGCGCTATAACCGTATGACTGAGCGCGAGAATGAATCTAACGACTAATCGTTTCTTTAAATTAGTAACTCAGACTGTTGCAGTACTCGCACTCGTCACGATATTTATAGGTCTTGGTTTATGGCAATTAGATAGGGCTCGCGACCTCAAAGCTTCGCTCAATGTAAATTCAATTGAATACGTCGCACCGGTGGAATTAGCAAGTGTTGCAACGCCACTGGAATCCCTTGGGGTGGAGGGCATAAATACAAATGTGATTGCGACAGGAAATTATGTTGCTAACTACAAAGTACCGAATCAGAGGGATTCAAAAGGTAAAATTTCAGATTGGGAAGCAGCCTTGCTCCAAGTAAATACAACTGATGCAATATTGGTCTTGCGCGGACTTTGGTCTGATCGTTTGAAAAATCCGGAAATTGCAATGTCAACAAAAATTAGCGTTACCGGAATTTTGACTCCTCACCAAAATGATGACCGTGCAATCAACGCACCGGGGGTTATCTCTCGATTAGATAGTTCAGTTCTTGTATCTACAACTGATTTGAATCTCTACGACGGCTTTATCAATTCAATGGAGGAATCCACAAGCGCTGGCAAGTTAGATCGCGAACGCATTTCTTTTGCCGCCACCACTAATCCGCGGATCCCCGGCTTCTATTGGCAGCACCTTTCTTATGTAGTGATTTGGTGGCTTATGGCAGCGGTGGTGCTTTACCTTCCGCTATATCAACGTAGAGTTAGAGCATGAAGAACGAAATCCTGCGCTTTCGCGTAATGGCATTGATTGCCGGCGTTATGTCCCTACTGCTCTGGTTTGTTTATCTGCCAGTGAAATACCTTCTTGATAACCCAGATTTACTCTCCAATGTCATGTGGATTCCAATGGTTCATGGATATCTCTATCCCGTCTACGTGCTTACAGCTATTCAATTTGCCATGAAAGCTAAGTGGCCATTGATGAAGATGCTCGGCCTTATATTGGCTGGAACCTTGCCAGTTGCATCCATTGTTGCGGAGCGCCGCGTTGTTCGTACATATTCGTAAATTCATAAAATCACTGCTCTATCCATTCTATGAATGGCGGATAGTTAGAGATCTAGATTTTACGAAGACCCCACATCACGTTGGTGTAATCCTTGATGGAAATAGACGCTGGGCAAAAGCAAATAGAAACGAAGATGACCCCGCAGATGTAGGAATCCGCAATAGCGCTCGCGGTCATAAAGCTGGCGCTAATAAAATTATTGAATTTCTTGGATGGTGCGATGAAGCTGATGTCCGAGTCGTTACCTTGTGGCTTCTCTCTACGGATAACTTCAAGAGAAGCCCAGAAGAACTCGACGCACTCCTTGAAATTATTGGCCAGACAGTTGATGAATTAGCAGCCACAGGGCGGTGGAATATCAAAGCAGTAGGGGCGCTGGATTTATTGCCTGAATGGTTGTCTACAAAACTTCAAGAACTCAAGCCGGTTCGCCATGATGGAGTTGAGGTAAATGTTGCAATTGGCTACGGGGGCCGACGAGAAATCGTAGATGCGGTCAAGAGTTATTTAGCCGATGAGCAATCTCAAGGGAGATCTATTAGTCAAGCACAAGAAAAACTCTCGACGGAAGAGATATCGAAATTTCTCTATACCGCTGGCCAACCAGATCCTGAACTCCTCATCCGCACATCGGGGGAGCAACGCCTTGGTGGATTCTTATTGTGGCAGAGCGCTTTATCTGAGTTTTATTTCTGCGAGGCATACTGGCCAGACTTTAGAAGAGTTGATTTTTTGCGTGCCCTTCGCGCATATTCTTTGCGACAAAGACGCTTGGGAAACTAAAGAGTTTACTTAGAATTTCATTTTTGAATCTGCGTGTCGTGTTGGGTGTAAGCCCTAGTAGTTCTACCTTTTTCCTATAAGAAGCACCTCCCAACGAGAACAATTACATTCGCTATCTGCTCATGGATAGTCGAGGAATGAGAGAAAAGGCCTTTGGCTTCTCACGCTCACTCAAGCAAGAAGACTTTTGTTCTCGACACGAGCGTTCTGCTTGCAGATCCGGGCGCGCTCTATAAATTTGCAGAACACGAAGTCATAATTCCAATTGCTGTTATTGGCGAATTAGAGACTAAACGCGATCATCCAGAACTTGGCTATTTTGCCCGCGCCGCCCTTCGCGCACTCGATGACCTTCGAATCACACATGGCCGCCTAGATCAGCCACTCAAAGTTACCGATGAAGGTGGCACGCTTTCAGTAGAGCTCAACCACACAGATTTGAGCACATTGCCCCATGGTTTCTTGCGCGATGGAACAAACGATTCACGCATTTTGGCCATTGCAAAAAATTTGATGGGCGATGGAAAAAATGTTGTCCTTGTTACTAAAGATTTACCACTTCGAGTCAAGGCATCTTCCGTTGGCGTTGAGGCACAGGAGTACTTGGCAGAACTTGTCTCCAACAGTGGATGGACAGGTATTGTCGAAATTGACGTTGGCTCTGCCACTATCGATGATCTTTATTCAAGTGATCGCGCCGATCATGAAAGTGCTCATGAGTTACCTGTTCACACCGGAGTAGTTCTGCATTCAGAACGTGGAAGTGCATTGGCGCGAGTTACTCCCGATAAACAATTGCAATTAGTGCGCGGAGATCGCAGCGCTTTTGGACTTCACGGTAGAAGCGCCGAGCAGAGAATTGCACTCGATCTTTTGCTCGATAACGAAATCGGTATCGTCTCACTCGGTGGCCGCGCCGGAACAGGCAAGAGCGCACTCGCTCTGTGCGCCGGACTCGAAGCGGTGATGGAAAAACGCCTCCATAAAAAAGTTGTGATCTTCCGACCTCTCTATCCAGTGGGCGGGCAAGAGCTCGGATACCTGCCTGGTAGTGAAGGTGAAAAAATGTCGCCATGGGCACAGGCAGTCTTTGACACATTGGGTGCACTTGTTAGCCAAGCTGTTATCGATGAGATCATTGATCGAGGCCTTATTGAAGTTTTGCCACTCACTCATATCCGTGGCCGATCACTTCACGACTCTTATGTCATTGTTGATGAGGCCCAATCGTTGGAACGTGGCGTCTTGCTCACCGTCCTTTCCAGAATTGGCCAAGGCTCTCGCGTCATCATGACCCACGATGTTGCCCAGCGCGATAACTTGCGAGTCGGCCGCCACGATGGCGTGGTCGCTGTCGTTGAAACCCTCAAAGGACATCCCCTCTTTGCCCACATCACCTTGACCCGGAGTGAGCGCTCGCCGATCGCCGCCCTTGTCACCGAATTGTTGGAGGGGCCAAGCCCCGTTTAGCAAAAAGAGAAATGTCACAGCGACAAATCGGACATTTTCCATTCCATAGGTGCTGACCTGGACTTTTACCTATCCACAGTTCCTGTGAATCCTTAAAATAAGTGACTCGCGCCCATTTAGATTTGCCCGAGCGCCCCCGTTTTGCCACTCTAAAGACCTTCCCCCGTGCCTTGTGCCTCTATCCACCCGGAAATGAGGCGATAAGGGCTTGGGGAAATTTTGAGGGTGAGAAGGAAGGAGGAGGTAATGAAGAAGTTAGAGAGCAAGTACACCGCACCATGGATCGTTATTGCCTCCATGCTTTTCTTGGCAACGGCACAACCAAGTGCGTATGGCCTTGAGTTCCCAATGACAACCCACCTTGCACTTCCCGACCAATTAGAGGAGCGAGCATTTGCTGCGACTCCCGATAGCACCGATATCCGTTATGGCGGATTTAGTTTGAAAGCCTCCGGAAAGAAATCGCTTTTTTCTACCGAACTAGCTCTTGTTTCAAATGTGAGTCGGCAAGTTGAGATGGCTCGAACTCAAATCGGTGCCAAGAAAGTTGCCAAGGCAATCCTGATCGATGAATACGGTTATGACGAAAAAGAGTATTCCTGTCTGAACCGTCTTTGGATGAAGGAGAGCCACTGGAATTACAAGGCTCACAATTATCGCTCTGGTGCCCACGGAATTGCCCAGGCGCTACCAGCCGTGAAGATGGAAGTTATTGCAACTGACTGGCGTACCAACCCCGTGACACAGATTCGATGGGGAATTCGCTATATCGATATTCGCTATGACACTCCATGTAAAGCATGGGCTAAGTGGAAGCGCAGTCGCTTCTACTAAAAATTAGGCTGGACGAGACCCAATACTCATTGGCTTGCTTGTCTCGGCAAAGAAATCATTTCCTTTATCGTCAACAACAATAAATGCTGGAAAATCTACAACATCAATTTTCCAGATTGCTTCCATTCCTAAATCTTCAAAATCTAAGACTTCAACTTTTTTGATGCAATCTTGTGCAAGACGGGCAGCAGGTCCACCGATAGAACCTAAATAAAATCCACCATGTGTTTTGCATGCATCTGTTACAGCCTTTGAACGATTTCCTTTTGCGAGCATGACAAATGAGCCGCCTGCGCTTTGGAATTGTTCAACGTAAGAATCCATGCGTCCAGCCGTTGTTGGACCAAACGATCCGGATGCATATCCCTCAGGAGTTTTAGCAGGACCTGCGTAATACACGGCATAATCCTTGAGGTATTGAGGCAATGGCTTGCCGGCATCTAGCATCTCTTTGATTCGTGAATGAGCAAGATCTCGAGCGACAACGATTGTGCCAGTGAGTGAGAGTCGAGTTTTGATTGGATGCTTTGAAAGTTCCGCGCGAACTTCATCCATAGATTTGTTGAGATCAATCTTCACAACTTCTGCAGAATCACCCAAGTGTTGCTCTGTTGTATCAGGCAAGAAGTGGGCTGGATCGCGCTCTAATTCTTCAATGAATATGCCCTCTTTTGTGATTTTCGCCTTTGCCTGGCGGTCTGCAGAACAAGAGACTGCGATTGCAATTGGGAGGGATGCGCCGTGGCGAGGGAGTCGGACCACACGAACATCGTGACAGAAATACTTTCCACCAAATTGTGCGCCAATACCAAGGGTACGAGTGAGTTCTAGGACTTTTTCTTCAAGTTCGATATCACGGAAACCATGGCCAATTGCAGCATCTCCCGATGTTGGCAATGAATCTAAATATTTTGTCGATGCCAGTTTTGCTGTCTTTACAGTGTGCTCAGCGCTGGTGCCGCCGATAACAATTGCTAAGTGATACGGAGGACAAGCCGCTGTACCAATTGAGCGTAACTTTTCATCCAGCCATTTCACGAGTGAAGTTGGATTGAGTACTGCCTTTGTCTCCTGATATAAAAATGATTTGTTAGCGCTACCGCCACCTTTAGCAATAAAGAGAAAGTTATATTCATCGGCGTGATCTGAATCGGCATAAATTTCTACTTGAGCAGGCAAGTTATTGCCGGTGTTCTTCTCTTCCCAGGTTGTAATAGGTGCCATCTGTGAATATCGAAGATTGAGTTTTGTGTAGGCGTCATAGATTCCTTGAGAAATTGCTACTTCATCTTTGCCAGTGGTCAAGACATATTGACCCTTCTTACCCATAACAATTGCTGTTCCTGTGTCCTGGCACATTGGCAAAATTCCACCGGCTGAGATATTTGCATTCTTGAGTAAATCAATTGCAACAAAGCGATCGTTAGGAGATGCCTCCGGATCGCTAATGATGTTTGCTAATTGTTGAAGGTGGGCTGGGCGCAAATAGTGAGAAATATCGTGAAGCGCAGTCTCAGTTAGTTTCTCGAGTGCTATTGGCTCTATCTGCAAAAACTCTCTATCGCCAAGTTTGATTGTGCTAACACCCTCATTACCGATCTTTCGATACTTAGTTGTATCGGCTCCTATTGGCAGAAGATCAGAGTATGAAAATGTTGGTGACATGTGTTCTCTACTTTGCTGGCTTTACTGCATCGAGTTTCTTGCGTGCACCATCGAGCCATTCCTGACAAATCTTTGCAAGTTCTTCACCGCGCTCCCAGAGTTTGAGAGATTCTTCAAGAGTCTCACTACCCGATTCGAGTGCTTCAACAACTTCGGCTAATTCATCTCGGGCGGCTTCATATGACAATTTCTTCTCAGCGCTCATGTGATAAATCTACTCCCTTAGTGCGCTCCGGTTGCTGTGGCTTCAGTCTCACCCATTGCTAAACGAATTCGCAAGAGTTCGCCGGCTTTGAGTTTCTTTGGATCACGCGCAATTTCACCTGAGGCTAATTGCACGACTGAATATCCGCGGTCCAACGTTGCTTGTGGCGAGAGCGAGCGAACTCGCGCACGAATCTGCTTGAGCTCTTCTTTCGCTAGCTTCAAACTCTCTTTGAATGAGCGGCTAGAGCGATCACGCAGAGCAGTAATAATTTCTGCGCGCGAGGTAATAAGTAGTGATGGATCCTTCATTACTGGCCGATCATGCAAATTCTTTATACGTGTACTTTCTAGTTCGACCATAGTCATGATGCGTCGACGGGTTCTATTTCGCAATTGTTCAATTAGTGCGAGTTCTTCAGCCAAATCAGGTACTACATGCTTTGCAGCATCCGTTGGTGTTGATGCACGAAAATCTGCAACGAGATCAAGAAGTGGTGCATCTTTTTCATGGCCAATAGCACTCACTATTGGAGTCTCACACGATGCTGCCAATCGAACTAAGCCCTCATCGCTAAAGGGAAGTAAATCTTCAAAGGAGCCACCGCCGCGAGTAATGATGATGACATCGACATCTTTATCCGCTTCTAGTTCGCGAAGTGCTTGCGAAACTTCAGAGACGGCTGCTGCGCCTTGCACTGTGACTTCGCGAATTTCAAATTCGACCATAGGCCAACGACGCTTTGCATTTTCAACAACATCTTTCATTGCATCGGTATTGCGTCCGCAAATGAGTCCGACTTTGCGTGGCAGTAGTGGAAGTGCAACCTTGCGATCAGAATCAAAGAGTCCTTCAGCGGCGAGTATGCTCTTTAGTTGTTCAAGTCGGGCAAGAAGTTCACCAACGCCAACTTGGCGAATCTCGCGCGCAGATAAAGTCAGTGAACCATTTTTTGTATACCAAGAGGCTTTTGCAAATAAAACTACGCGGGCATTTTGTGGAAGTGGTTGAACTGATGCCAATACAGATTTATGACACATAATAGATAAAGACATATCAACACTGGTATCGCGCAGACGAATAAATGCCATCGTGCCACTGCGTTCGTTGAGTTCAGAAATTTCGCCTTCGACCCAGATTGGTCCTAAGCGATCTACATAATCCTTAATCGCTTCAGTGACCACGCGCACAGGTGCTGGAGCATCACTTGAAGTTTCGAACATGAGATGAGCCTAATAGACTCACCCCATGGCTAAGAGAGTTCTCCTTGCTGCGCCTCGCGGATATTGCGCTGGCGTTGACCGCGCTGTTATCACGGTGGAAAAAGCGTTGGCTCTTTATGGCGCACCGGTCTATGTTCGAAAGCAAATTGTTCATAACAAACATGTTGTGGCAACGCTAGAAGCACGCGGAGCAATCTTTGTCGATGAGACCGATGAAGTTCCAGAAGGCAAGACTGTTGTTTTCTCTGCTCACGGAGTCGCACCCATCGTTCATGAAGAAGCAGCGGCTCGTAATCTAAAAACAATCGATGCAACCTGTCCATTGGTTACAAAAGTCCATAATGAAGTAAAAAGATTTGCTGCAGAAGATGCTGAAATTTTATTGATTGGTCACCATGGCCATGAAGAAGTTGAAGGCACTGCGGGTGAAGCGATTGGGCAAGTTCGAGTTATCGATGGGCTCGATGGTGCTCGTAAAGTTGTGCCAACACCTGGCAAAAAACTTATCTGGCTCTCTCAAACCACGTTGAGTGTTGATGAAACTCTTGATGCAGTTGCCATTCTCAAAGAGCGTTTTCCTGAGATTCAAGATCCACCTAGTGATGATATTTGTTATGCAACGCAAAATCGCCAAGAAGCAATCAAAGCAATCGCACCGCAAGCAGACCTTGTGCTTGTAGTGGGTTCAACAAATTCATCTAACTCTGTTCGATTAGTTGAAGTAGCTAAAGAGTATGGAACACCTAATGCATATTTACTGGACTTTGCAGCAGAAGCAAAAGAGGAATGGTTGGTTGGGGTTGAGACTATTGGCGTAACTAGTGGTGCCTCTGTTCCAGAAATTCTGGTCAGTGATTTGCTTACATGGCTTGCAGAGCGCGGTTTTGGTGACGTTGAAACAATTACTGCAATGGAGGAATCACTCCTCTTCTCATTGCCACCTGAACTTCGCAAAGATATGAAAGCAGCAGAAGCTAAATAATTTAGTGATCGCTGCTTCGCGCATAACGTGCGCCAAAAGCCATCATCAGCGCTAATCCAGCTGGTACAAAAAGTGCTAACCGCAATGTAATTTGATCTGATAAGAATCCAATAAGTGGCGGCGCTGCGATAAATGCAAAATAAGAAATTCCAGCAATCATTGCGACAGCTTCAGAAGGTGCGATCCTGTCAGGGTATTCCTTTGATGCAATCTCACCAGCAGCACTCATCAAAAGTGGAATTACAGCGCTAACACCAACGCCTAAGAAGAACCAACCAAGGAAGACTCCTTGAATATTGTTCATTAACATTCCAGCAGATAATCCAATTCCTGCAATAAGTCCGCCAGCAGTGAGTAAGCGTGAAGTTCCAAAGCGACGTGAAAGTTTGTCACCTGATAGGCGACCAATAACCATCAGCGCTGAAAAGAGTGCGTAAGGCATTGCCGAAACAAATGGAGACGCACCAAATGTGTCGCGTGCAAGAACTCCGCCCCAGTCACTTGCAACACCTTCACTAATTGCAGCACATATTCCTAGTAAGCCAAGAATCCAGAAAATCTTGGGACGTTTGCGATTTCGTTTATGTCCGTCGGGATTGTGTTGATCCATGCTCGCTGGCAATAAAAGTGGATTGATAAGAAAGGCACTAAGGACAAGCAGAACACCGATAACAG
Source organism: Actinomycetota bacterium (assembly GCA_026392845.1). Taxonomy (GTDB): domain Bacteria; phylum Actinomycetota; class Actinomycetes; order Nanopelagicales; family Nanopelagicaceae; genus Planktophila. The sequence goes on along the minus strand of JAPLBJ010000050.1, from coordinate 57,615 downwards.
ATAAGTGTGCAAGCGGTGTAATACCTAGTTGAGCAATTACACCACCTGAAGCAACCCCAATGATTGAACCGAGTGAATACATTGCATGCATTGTGCTGAGCATCTTTTTTCCAGATTGTTGTTCAAGTGCAACACCGTGGGCCGATAACGAAATATCTTGAACACCTAATGTAATTCCCCAGATAAATAGAGCAATCGCAAGTGTGTAAATATTAAATAGAAGTCCAAGCCCAGGAATAGTAATTCCAACGCCAATTGCTGAACCAACAATGAGTGGCTTGCTTCCAAATTTGGCAGAGTATCTACCGGCAGGCCCAAGTGATAAAACAACTCCGATTGAACCAAAGATTAGAGCGGAACCTAAACCACCATCGGTTACGCCAAGAATTCTTTTGAAATCAGGGATTCGAGCAATAAAGGAACCAAGTGCGATTCCATTTGAAATGTAACCAATAAGAATTGCATTTCTAGCACGTTTGATCTCAGGCGTTAGCACGCCCCTACTCTAAGCGCTATACAGATTTTTTGCGCGAAGGGCGAGTTTTTGCCTTCTCATTGAAGTAGGTAAACCACCCGTAGAGCGCACTAATAATGAGAAAGGGGGCCTCACTTGCAAGGCCTGCAATAACATCAATTCCAACACGTGAAGGTTTGAAGCCATCAAAAATAAGGGTGAGAATAAAGAGAGAAATCGCAAATGCTATTGGAGGAGTTACGACACTGACATAAGTGGTGCCTTTTCTGCCAAAACGAAGTCCACCATAGAGTGATGCGCAAATCGCAATGCCAGTAACAATTCCTACGCCACTTCTAAATAGTAATTCAATGAGAGTAAAGAGTGCGATAAATAAGAATTGCATAACAACGATGCCTGGGGCTTTGAGGCCAGGACCTTGAATCAATTGCTTAGTCGAAGTTGTTGTACTCATTACTTTTCATCCTCTTCAATTTCTTCTGCATCAATGTAATCAATCTCAAGATTGGCACCTTTTATAGCGCGAACCTCATCATCAATATTAGCAATGGGAGCCAGAGTGTTATTTCCACTGGAGACCCCAAGACCTTTCATTTTTCGCGCCGGAACAAGCACATTTGATTCAGCAGTTGCAAGAACATCGTTATATGCACGCTCTGCACTCTTGATGCGATCTCCGAGAGTAGTCAGCTTTGTGTGGAGTATGCCAACGCGCTTGAGGAACTCAGTAGCAACACCTTGAATCTCAACGGCATTTTTTGCAAGGTCATGGCGACCAAATGAGTAAAAGACAGTGCGCAATAGAGCCAACATTGTTGTTGGAGTTGCAATAGTCACATTCTTATCAAATGTCTTATTGAGAAATTGTGGATCGGCGCGAAGAGCTTCTGAAAGTATTGATTCAAAAGGCGCGAATAGAACTACAAAGTCAGGGGAGTCAGAAACTCCTTGATATTCCTTCTTATAGAGATCATCGACATGCTTGAGTAAATCTTTTGCATGGAGTGCCATAAGGGCTGCGCGCTTCTCTTCATCTTTCTCATCGATTGCTTCGAGGAAGCGCTGGAATGGAAATTTAGAATCGATAAAAATTCGCGAGCCACCAGGAATTGAAATAGTAATATCTGGACGTAGTCCATCGCCACCTTGCGAGCGCGAAGATTCTTGACGTTGATAATGAACATCTTCAAGCATTCCTGCCTTCTCCAAAATCATTTCAAGATGTGCTTCTCCATACTTTCCACGTGATTGTGAGTTAGAGAGTGCGCCTTCTAGCTTTGTTGCAATATTTACAAGTGATTCATTTCCGGTACGCATTGATTCAATCTGAGTTTTGATTGCTGAATCAGATGCTGCGCGCTTTACTTCGGCATCTTGTGTCTGCGTTGTCAGTGTTGCCATGCGTGCTTTGACATCATTGAGCGCTTCATCAAATCGCACTGATTCATTTTCGCGTTTGCGAAGTTCTTCTAATTGTTTAGTAAGTGATGCGATCTCGCCTTGGGCCATTGCACTTGATGCACCATTGCCCTGATTGCGAAGACGCGAAATAAGGATTCCGATGAGAATCCCGATAGATATACCTGTTACTAGGGTTAGAAGGGTCACTCCCTGCGCTGACATAGCGCTATCGTGGCAGGAACCACTGACAATCACGCGTAGGCTCTACCCCTTGTGAGCCTCTCAATTGGAATTGTCGGATTACCGAATGTCGGAAAGTCGACCCTTTTTAATGCTCTGACTAAGAACAATGTCTTGGCCGCTAACTACCCCTTTGCAACGATTGAACCCAATGTTGGTGTCGTCGGGGTACCAGATGAGCGTTTAGCCAAACTTGCCACAATTTTTAGCTCCGAAAAACTTCTCCCAGCCGTTGTCTCCTTTGTAGATATCGCGGGAATTGTAAAAGGAGCATCGGAGGGCGCTGGCCTAGGTAATAAATTCTTAGCAAATATTCGCGAGACCGATGCAATCTGTCAGGTCATTCGAGTCTTTACCGATGACGATGTTGTCCATGTCGATGGTCGCATTGACCCAAGTAGCGATATGGAAACTATCAATACGGAATTAGCGCTCGCAGATTTACAGACTTTAGAAAAGGCCCTTCCTCGCATTGAGAAAGAGGCGCGTATTAGTAAAGATCGCCAACCAGTTTTAGATGCAATGAAGGCTGCCGAGGCGCACTTACAAAGTGGAAATCCGCTTTCAACGTCAAAGATTGATTTAGCAGATTTGAGCGAACTTCATTTGCTCACCGCAAAACCATTTATTTATGTTTTCAATGTCGATGCCGCCGAACTTGCCGACAAAGAATTGCGCGCAAAGTTGTCAGCACTCGTAGCACCTGCCGAAGCAATATTCCTCGATGCAAAAACAGAATCCGAACTCGTTGAACTTAGCGATGAAGATGCACTTGAATTGTTGCAATCAATTGGTTTGGAAGAACCAGGTCTTGCAACTTTGGCACATGTTGGATTCAAAACTTTAGGATTGCAGACATATCTGACTGCAGGTCCTAAAGAAGCACGTGCTTGGACGATTCACAAAGGTGACACCGCACCCATGGCCGCTGGTGTTATTCATACAGATTTCCAAAAAGGATTTATCAAAGCAGAAATAGTCTCCTTTGAAGATCTAGTTGCCGCGGGCTCAATGACTGAAGCGAAAGCTAAAGGTAAAGTGCGCATGGAAGGCAAGGAATATGTAATGGCCGACGGAGATGTAGTGGAGTTTCGATTCAATGTCTAAAACACAAGCACACCTAAAAGGATTACCAGTAAAGAAGCGCGATGATCTGCGTAACGTTGCAATCATCGCTCACGTTGACCACGGCAAGACAACACTTGTCGATGCAATGCTGTGGCAGTCAGGTGCTTTTGCTGCGTATAAGAAACAAGATGAATGCCAAGATCGCATGATGGATTCAATGGATCTAGAACGCGAAAAGGGAATCACAATTTTGGCGAAGAACACCGCTGTAAAGCGCGGAAATAGCATCGTCAACATTATTGATACACCGGGCCACGCAGATTTCGGCGGCGAAGTAGAGCGCGGACTTGAAATGGTTGACGGAGTTATTTTGCTCGTTGACGCATCTGAAGGACCATTGCCACAAACACGTTTCGTATTGCGCAAAGCACTAGAGAAGAATCTCCCAGTTATTTTGCTCATCAATAAGGTGGATCGTCCCGATTCACGTATTGCAGAAGTTGTCGATGAAGCGTACGAACTCTTCCTCGACCTTGATGCAAATGAAGAACAGATTGAATTTCCAGTTGTGTATGCATCAGCAAAAGCTGGTCGTGCATCACTCAAGCGTCCAGCAGATGGTGGAATGCCAGAAGAAGAAAACCTCGATGTTTTATTCGACACAATCTTCTCTGCAATTCCAGCACCTGAATATCACGAAGGTGCGCCACTACAAGCACACGTTACAAACTTGGACTCATCACCATTCCTTGGTCGCCTAGCACTATGTCGCGTGCGCGAAGGTGTTATCAAAAAGGGTCAGCAAGTTACATGGATTAAAACTGATGGAACTACAGAGCGAGTAAAAGTTTCAGAGCTTTTGATTACTGAAGCGCTCGAGCGCGTTCCAGCACTTGAAGCCCACCCTGGCGACATCATCGCTGTTGCAGGTATTGAGACAATTACATTGGGTGAAACCCTTGCAGATAACGATAATCCTGTTGCACTTCCACTGATCATCGTTGATGAGCCATCAATTTCTATGACTATTGGTATCAACACATCTCCTCTTGCAGGAAAGAGTGGAACAAAGTTGACTGCGCGCCAAGTAAAGGGCCGCCTTGATGCAGAGCTTGTCGGTAACGTTTCATTGCGCGTTCTCAACACTGAACGTCCTGATACATGGGAAGTTCAAGGTCGCGGAGAACTTCAGCTCGCTGTTCTCGTTGAAATCATGAAGCGCGAAGGTTTCGAACTTACAGTTGGTAAGCCACAAGTAGTTATCAAAATTGTTGATGGAAAAACACATGAACCAATGGAGCGCCTAACAATTGATGCACCTGAAGAATATTTAGGTGTACTTACACAACTTATGGCACTTCGTAAGGGCCGTATGGAGCAAATGGTTAATCATGGCACTGGTTGGATTCGCCTTGATTACCGCGTCCCATCACGTGGTCTTATTGGTTTCCGTACTGAGTTCCTTACAGAAACTCGCGGAACAGGTTTGCTTCACCACGTATTCGATGGTTATGAAGCATGGCACGGAGATATTCGCACACGTGGAACAGGTTCACTTGTTTCAGATCGCATGGGAGCAGTTACTTCATACGCACTATATGGAACACAAGATCGCGGAAGCATCTTCGTAGAACCTGGTGATGAAGTGTATGAAGGCATGGTTATCGGTGAGAACTCACGTTCTGAAGATATGGATGTGAATTGTGTTCGCGAAAAGAAACTTACAAACATGCGTGCTTCCGGTACTGATGAATCAGAGCGTTTGATTCCACCTAAGAAGCTCAACATGGAAGGTGCACTCGAATTCTGTCGCGAAGATGAATGTGTGGAGGTCACACCAGCAGTGGTGCGTATCCGCAAGGTAATCCTCGATGGCGCAGAGCGCGGACGCCTTACTTCACGTGCGAAGAAAGCGAATCAGAACACCTAAGGGCGTAAATGTCACTGCTCTGCGGTTAGATAACTACCGTGAGTAGCAACAAAGGAAAAACCAAGTTCACGCTTCTACGCCAAAATGTAGATAGCGCTGGTTTTACCTTTCCAAAAGATGTTGTTGAGGCTTATTCGCTAACTACTTCACCACTCGTTGTTATTGGTGGAGCAGGAACGGGCAAGACTTCACTTTTAGTTGAAGCGGCCCTTGCTCGCATCGCAGCTGGCCAAGATCCAAACTCAATTTTATTGCTGACATATGGACGTGAAAGCGCCAGTGATTTACGCGATGCGATTGCACTTCGAACAACTCAGACAATGTTTGAACCATTAGCTCGAACATTTCATTCACTCGCTTTTTCAATTCTAAAGAAGAAGCCAAGTGCAAAAGATCTTGAACCTATTCTTTTCTCAGGCCCCGAACAAGAAAAATTCATAAAGGAATTACTTGCAGGCGATGTTATCGATGGAAATCGCGAATGGAATCCTGAATTACACGCAGCCCTCACTACTTCCGGCTTTGCTCGTGAATTACGTGACCTTATCCTGCGTGCCAATGAGCGAAAGTTTGGTCCAGTCAAACTTGCCGAACTTGGAAACTCAAGTGAGGAACCATTCTGGGATGCTGCCGCAAAATTTTGGGAGCGCTATATAGAGAATCTTTCTATTCAAGAAGATTCAGCAGGAGATTCAAAGCAGCGCCTTGATACATCTGAAATTGTTTCATCCGCTGCACGTCGCCTAAAAGAGCGTCCAGATATTTTGGAAGAACTCCGTTCGCAATTCACGACAATCATGGTTGATGAATATCAAGAAAGCGATCCACAGCAACGAGAGTTATTACGCATACTTGCTTGCGATGACATGATTCTTTGCGCCGATGACTTGAGCACCGTTGGACGTTTTCGTGGCGCTGATCCTGAAGGGTTATCGCAAGAGTTAGATCATTACCGCGACAAGGGACGCACGCTGCACTTAGATATCAATTACCGAAATTCGCCAGAAATCATGCGTCTTTCTAATGCATTTGCGAGCGAGAAGTTTTCTACTTCTGCCAACAACAAACGAGTTATCTCGCCAGCAATCGCACAAGTAAATGAAGTTGTGCAAACTCATCGCTTCCGCTCAAGTAGTGAAGAAGCAGCATTTATTGCACACCAATTCCGTAGCGCCCATCTCAATCAAGGTATTGCCTATAGTGATATGGCTGTTCTATTTCGCAGCCCTGGCGTTGCAGCATCATCACTTCGACGAGCATTTGCACAAGTTGGAATTCCTGTAACTTCTGAACTCGAAGCCCTTGCTGGTAACCCATCTATTGCACCTTTCTTATTACTTGCCGAAGTCGCAATCGGTAGTAAATATCTAAGTCTTGATACATGTGAGCGCTTGCTCATGAGTGAATTCGGTGGCGCAGATTCAATCTCTCTTCGTCGCATGCGTCGTGCGCTACTCAACGCTCGCGAAGAAGGCGATCAACGCAGCGGTACACAATTGATGATTGATGCAATTGATAAAGGCGATATCTATATAGAAGATGGTTCGCCACTTAAGCGAGTCTCTGACTTATTGCGTAAAGCGCGCGCAGTTGCAAAGAAACCTGAATCGCGAGCAGAAGATTTATTGTGGGCAATTTGGGATAACGCTGTAACGAGTGAAGATCAAAAAGTTAGCGATGCGTGGCGCAATCAAGCACTGCGTCCAAGTATTAGAGGTGCAGCCGCCGATCGTGACCTAGATGCGATGATGCAACTCTTTGATTCAGCAGCAAGATATTCAGAGCGTTTTCCAATGTCTGGTGCCGGTGCATTTATCAAAGAGATTGTGCAAGAAGATATTGCTGGTGACGTCATCACCGCCAAAGGTGCACGTCCTGATTTTGTAGAAATCCTCACGGTGCATTCTTCAAAGGGTCGTCAATGGAAAATTGTTGCAATTGCCGGAGTACAAGATGGAGTGTGGCCAAATCTGCGCCAACGCAGTTCACTTTTAGGCTCTGAGCGCTTGGTAGAGATGGTTCGTTATCCCAATATTCCAAAGGGTGAACTAGAGAGAATTTCAGCTAATGGACTTCGCGATGACGAAAATCGCCTATTTCTTGTTGCTATGACACGTGCGAAAACACACCTCTATATAACTGCCATACAACGCGAAGATGACGCACCTTCTGATCTCTTTGAAAGCGCAGAACAAATTTTGCAAGGTAAAAATGCAAAGCCATTACTAACAGAGGTTCCACGCCCAATTACGGTTCCTGCATTGGTATCTGCGCTGCGCACGCAATTATCTGGTGATAAGAAAGATGAAGCAGCAGCCCTGCTCAAGAAATTATCGGATGAAGGAATACACGTTGCTAATCCGCAAAACTGGGTTGGCGCTGTAGAGCGAAGTAGCGATCTTCCAGTTGTCGATCCTAAGGAACTAGTTTCAGTATCTCCTAGTGCACTAGATACATATAAGGAGTGCGCTCTCAAGTGGTTCTTACAAAGCAATGGTGGATCAAATGGCGATAGCACTGCGCAAATTTTAGGTTCGGCAATTCACGCATTTGCAGCAAAGGTGCATACCGATCCAAGCAAAAGTGAAGCAGACCTTATTGATTTACTCAAAGCTTCGTGGAAACTTATTGATCCTGACGAAGGCTGGGTTGGAAAAACTTCACTAGAAGAAGCATCAAAAATGATTACTCGCTTTGTTCATTATCACTCAGTTTCACCACGTAAAGTTCTAGCGGTCGAAACTTCATTTACCGTCGAAATTGGTCGTGCTCGCTTACATGGAAATGCTGACAGAATTGAAATCGATTTAGATGAGAATCTCTATATTGTTGATTTCAAAACTGGACAGACGATGATCCCTGATAAAGGCTCCGATGAGAATATGCAATTAGCCGCCTACCAATTAGGTGCAATCAAAGGCGGCTTTAGCAAGATTACTGATAGCACGACAACGACGGGGGCTGAGCTTGTTTATTTAGCTAATTCAGCATCAAAAGAACCAAAAATAAAGACGCGCAAGCAAGGTGTAATTAATGCTGAATCATTTGAAATTGAAATCAAGAAAATTGCCGAAGGTATGGGCGCTTCAACATTTTTAGCAACAGTCAATGAGAAATGTTCAGGTTGCCCAGTTCGAACATCGTGCCCTGCACAAAGTGATGGCAAGTCGGTAATCGAATGACCGAGAACCTAACTCCTAAGAAAATTATCGAAGAACTACAAAAAGTTGATGATGGAATAAATCCGCTCACAGCAGAGCAAAGCGAGATTATTTCCATTGTTACTAATCCACTAGAACCCGCTGTCATCATTGCTGGCGCAGGCTCTGGCAAAACAGAGACAATGAGCAATCGAGTTCTGTACTTAGTTGCAAACGGAATTGTTGAACCTGATGAGATATTGGGGCTTACATTCACTCGTAAAGCAGCTGGTGAATTATCGCTTCGTGTGCGCAGACGACTTTCGCAATTAGAAGAGGCTGGTTTATACACTCGGGAATCAATATCCAATCCAACGATTACTACTTATCATTCATATGCAGGCAAATTGCTAAGTGAGCACTCAATTCGCTTAGGTTTTGATACTGATGCAGATCCATTAGGTGAGGCAGAGATCTGGCAGATTGCATCCGATGTTGTGCGCAATTGGCACGATGACGAATTTAGAAGCACAAGTAAAGCGAGCACCATTATCAAAGATGTTATTGGTCTTGCCAAGCAAATATTGGAACATAAAGTAACTATTGAGCAAATACGCGCAGCCGATGATGCAATGCTTGAAGCACTCTTACCATTTGATTTTGCTGCAACAAGTGATGGTTCAAAAGTTCGCAAAATCATGGAACAACGAAATTCTATTTTGCCTATGGTGCAGGCATTCCTTGATCGTCGAAAAGCTGCGGGAGAACTCTCATTCGATGACCAAATGGCAATTGCGGCCGACATCGCTACAAAATTTCCAGATGTTGGGGAGATTGAGCGTAAGAATTACAAAGTAGTTCTTCTCGATGAATATCAAGATACGTCGCAATCTCAACTACGAATGCTTTCTGCGCTATTTGGAAATGGTCACCCTGTTATGGCAGTGGGAGATCCCAGCCAAGCGATTTATACATGGCGCGGTGCATCTGCCGGCACGATGGATTCTTTCGCAGAATATTTCCCAAAGATGTCTCATCAAAAAGGTAAATCAAAGTTTGTTCTGCCTGAAAGTTTTAGAAATGATGAAATTATCCTCAAAGCAGCAAATCGTATTTCAGAGAAGATAAAAGAAGATGGCGGGCAAGAAGTTCTGATGCTCAATCCCCGCGATGGCGCAGGTCCAGGCGAATTAGCAGTGGGCGTATTTGAAAACATGGAATTAGAAGGCGAAGCTATTGCTGATTACTTTGAACCACTATGGGCAGATCCTGCGCGCGCTCTAGTCCCCGAGAAGAAGCGATCCACATTTGCAGTCTTGGTTCGAAATCGCAAACAGATACCAGAAATAGAATCGGCGCTGCGTGCACGAAAGATTCCAGTAGAAGTAATTGGAGTCGGTGGACTTATTCATATTCCAGAAATTGCCGACATTGTCGCTCTTATGAAAGTTATCTCTGATCCAGATTCTGGCGCTTCCTTGATGCGCCACCTCACTGGTCCACGGTTGAACCTAGGCGCATTCGATATTGCAGGTCTTGGAAAATATGCAAAAAATCGTAGTAAAGCCTCAAAGAGTGGCTCACGCTATTTAGTAAAAGTAATTGAGGAAGGAAATCCAGATCAAATAGATAGTGAGGATCAATTTGCTGGCTCGATTATTGATGCACTCGATGAAATCTCAAGCGCACCGAAAGAATTTTTCTCAGCAGTTGGTTACGAGCGTTTGCTTCGTTTTGCAGCTGATTTACGTCGATTACGTGGCCGTGCAGGTGGGCAGATAACTGATTTAATTGTTGAAATTGAAGAATATTTGACGATTGAAAGTGAAGTTTCTCTTCGCGATGGTTCACAAACTGGGCGTCGTCACTTAGATCGCTTCCTTGATGAAGCATCAAAATATGAGCGAGCAGGCGGTAATGCGCGCGAATTCTTAGAGTGGCTCGACGTTGCATCTAAGGAAGAGGGCGGGCTAAAAATTGGCGCACCTGATGTTCGAAGTGATGTTGTGCAAATTCTTACTGTGCATATGGCAAAAGGCGCCGAATGGAGCGTTGTCGCAATTCCTGGACTTGCAACACGGAACTTTCCATCTGTAAATACACAAAACCCGGAGAATTGGCTTACAAGCGAAGCGCATATCCCTTTCTCTCTACGTGGTGACCGTGATGAACTACCGCGATTTAGTGTTGCAGGGATGACAGAGAAGAAACAAGCAGAAGATGCAATTGATGCATTCTCTAAGGCGTGTGCAAATCAGATTAAGCGTCGCGAAGAGATTCGCCTTGCCTACGTTGCTGTAACTCGAGCAAAAACTCATTTACTCTGCACAACTTCTGTTTGGCGAACAGGTAAAGATGCAGTTGCACCAAGTGATGTTTACACATGGATTAATGAGATTGCTGTGGCAGAAAATGGAAAAATACTAAGTGAATTAGAAACTCCTCCAAAAGGTGAAAAAAATCCTGCTGAGGTAGAGAGTGGGCAATGGCCACACGATCGACTTGGTGAGCGGCGTGCACAATTTGAAGAAGAAATGGCAAGTGTTCAATCAGCTAATGCGCATGCACTTGGTGCAAGTGATGATGAAGAGATTGCTTCATGGATTTCAGATGCAAAGGCACTGATTGCAGAACTCGGTGGGAAATCTAATTCGCAGCTCACCGTTTTATTGCCTACAAAACTTTCAACATCGGCACTCGTTGCGCTGCATGCAAATCCTGAAGAATTAGCACTCAATATTCGCCGTCCTATGCCGCGTGGACAAGATCAATACTCACGTCGCGGAACAGCTTTTCACCTATGGGTTGAAAAACAATTTAGCGAAGCGCCGACGCTTATGGGCGATGACTATATGGATTATCTAGATCCACTTGATGATGATTCAAAGCTAGAAGATCTCAAAAAAGCCTGGCTGGCTAGCCATTGGGCAACAAAAGTTCCAACAGTTGTGGAAGTTCCATTTGAAACAGTTGTTGCAGGAATATTGATTCGCGGGCGCATTGATGCCATATATCGCGATGGAGATGGATACATAGTCGTTGACTGGAAGACAGGCTCTACAGAACTTGGAGAATCAGCAGCTGTGCAGTTAGCAATGTATCGCCTAGCGTGGGCGAAGTTGAGTGGCACAGATATCTCAAAGGTAAAGGCAGCATTCCACTATGTTCCAACTGGCAGAGATCACAGCCCAGCAAATCTAATGAGTCAGGAAGAACTGATCGCTCTAATTTCACGCATTGATTCTGATGCTAATCGGTAAGTGATCACTAACTCCTGTAACACTTGTTGATAAAACTTTAATTTGATTTGCATCCAAAGTATTAGAAAGTATGTAATCGAATTGTACCTTGGCACCCCATGACGGGTAACTCTTTTGATTGATTAGTGAATTCCATCCTGATAAATTCTTAGGTAGATTCAAATCTCCAATGATTAGAACCTTGTACTTTCCACCCTGGCTCAACGTTTTAGCCCACTGCTTTACTTTGCCGAGTTGATAAAGATTTACGAATGGTACAAAAGATAGATGTGTATTGATAATGATCCACCCATTATCTAAGTGAGCAGCTAGTGCAACGCGTTCTTCATCATTGACATAAATTGCTCTCACACCTTTTTCAGCAGGAATAAGAAGTGGAAGGCCAACTAGTGATCTACCAAGTTCCAAACGCTCCCACTTGATCACAGGAATTCGTGAAACTATTCCAATTCCGTAACTACCAACTTTATTCGTACTGCCATTTGAAATAATTTTTTCATCAGAGCCATTGAGGTGTCGACGAACTTCACCTGGCGTTCCAATGACTGATGGTGCAAATGCCCAATGCGTTGCGCCTAATGATTGCGCTGCTATCTGCATCTGCGGCTCATTGTCAGAGCGCGCAAGATGGTGATCCACTTCTTGAAAGCCAGCCACATCGCTACCAAGACGCTTCAGTGCATCGCTAAAAGTGCCACTTCCTGATGGCGGAATAGGCATTGCGTGCAAGATATTCCACGAGGTTACGAGCATGGGTAGAGGTTAGTAGTGTTGCCCCCCATGAGCGCGTTAAAGAATCTTGGCAGCGAAATCGACCGCGCCAGCGAACTGCGTACATCCCAAAGCGAGCTCGATAAACAATGGGCTAAAGCAAAAATCATGCATATTGTCGATGCGCGCCTTGCTGTGCAAGGTAGCGAACTCCATCTCTTGAATAGCAGCGAAGTAAATTCGCTCATTTCTTCAGGAAAGTTTTTAGAAGGTGAGCGCTATTTTCTTGGGCTAGATCGCGCAGATGGAACGTCGTATTTTGCGTGGCATACCGCGTGGACAAATGAGCCAGGAAGTGATGAAGAGAAATATTCTGGTTTTGAAACTCTGCGAGAAATCGGTTCATCCCTAAGTCCAAAATTTCTTTCACTCGCCTTCCATGCAATTGGACTAGCTAATTGGCATGAAGTACATCCGCGATGCTCACGCTGTGGTGCACCAACAACTGTTGGTCTTGGCGGCTCAGTTCGCATTTGCACAGAAGATGAAAGTCAGCATCACCCACGTACAGATTCTGCTGTCATTGTTTTAGTTAAAGATAAAGACGATCGCCTTCTTCTTGGTCATAATCCAATTTGGCCAGAGAAGAGATTTTCTAACTTTGCAGGTTTTCTAGAACCAGGTGAAACTTTTGAGCAATGTGTTGCTCGTGAAGTTTTTGAAGAATCCGGAATAACCGTTGATGAAATTTCATATATGACATCACAACCATGGCCATTTCCAGCCTCAATCATGATTGCTTTCTCCGCTGTCACAAATAAGCCACATGAGGCACAAGGTGATGGAATTGAAATTACAGAAGTACGTTGGTTCTCGCGCGATGAAATGAAAGAAGCAATCAAGACTGGTGAACTTTTACTACCACCTTCAATTAGCGTTGCTCGTCGCATGATTGAATCTTGGTATAGCGCGCAAGCAGGCAGAGATCTTGGCGATTTAGTGGGCGGCGAAAGCTGGCGTCCGTAATGTCAGATTTCGAAACGGGAATTAATCAAAGCGATCTTCGCGGCGAAGAAATACTTGCAGCACTCGATAATGAACAACGCGCAGTAGCCCTTGCAACGCGTGGCCCAGTTTGCGTCATTGCAGGAGCAGGTACTGGAAAAACGCGCGCAATCACTCACCGCATTGCATATGGGGCATCAATTGGAGTTATGGATCCACACAAAGTTTTAGCACTTACTTTTACAGCGCGTGCCGCTGGGGAGATGCGTATGCGCCTTCGCTCCCTTGGAGTTCCATCTGTTGCAGCGCGCACAATTCACTCGGCAGCGCTCAAACAATTGCTCTATTTCTGGCCTCAAGTATTTGGTGGAAGAACTCCAGATTTACTCACTTCCAAGTCAGGCTTCCTTGGTGAGGCAATCAAGCGTGCAGATTTATCGAGTGCAATCTCTGCAACGTCTCGAGATATGTTGCGCGATCTTTCATCTGAAATCGAATGGGCAAAGACTCAAGAGATTGGCCCAAGTGATTACTTAGCCGAATCTTCAAAGCGCATCAATAAGCCTCGAATCAATGCAGAACAGATTGCAAGGGTTTATGCCTCATATATGAGCATTCTCAAACAAGAGCATGCAATGGATTTCGAAGATGTTCTACTTCTTACAACTGCCATGATTGAAGAAGAGCGCGAAGTTCGCGAACGAGTGCAAGATCAGTATCGCTTCTTCACAGTAGATGAATACCAGGATATTTCACCACTGCAGCAACGCCTCATCAATGCATGGCTTGGAAATAGAAAAGAACTATGTGTTGTTGGAGATCCCGCCCAGACTATTTATTCATTTGCTGGGGCATCACCAGTTTTCCTCAATAGCTTTACACAACGCTTTCCTGAGGCAGAAGTTATTCGCCTCACTACCGGTTATCGCTCTACCCCCGAAATTGTTTTCACAGCAAATGCAATTTTGCGAAGCGCTGAAATGGGACAAGAACTTGTTGCAATCAACTCACATGGTGATAAGCCAGAGGTCAATGCATATAAGGATGAGGCAGCAGAAGTTGCTGGCGTCGTTGAATCGATTACGCAATTGATGAGTGAGGGAACCCCTGCCCAAGAGATTGCGGTTCTAGCGCGCACCAATAGTCAACTCAATGCAATTGAAAAGGCCATGAATGTTTCAAAGATTCCATATCAAGTTCGCAACAGTGATCGCTTCTTTGATCGCCCCGATCTAAAAGAGTTTTTACGTGTAGTCCGAAACGCATCGGTTATTCCAACGGAGGGCGTTAATTGGCTAGATGAACTTCGCACATTAGCTCAACCATTTCTAACTGGTGCAAGCATCGATGGAATTGCAGCACTACTTCACTTAGGTCGCGAAGTTGATGCAGATAGTGGCTTCTCGCCAAAAACACTACGTGGATATTTACGCGAAGTAGAAGATCGTGTTCAACAAAATAATCCACCGACAATGCCTGTTACAACACTTGCAACATTGCACGCGGCTAAAGGTTTGGAATGGGAACGTGTATTTCTCATTGGTGTAAGCGAGGGCTTATTACCCCTTGAAAATGGAGCTATTGGCGCAGATCAAGCCACCATTGATGAAGAGCGCCGCCTTTTCTATGTTGGAATCACGCGCGCTAAACAAGATTTACATTTGAGTTATCGCCAAAGCCCCAGCCGTTTCTTGCGTGAAGCTGGCCTAATTTCTTAGTTACTCCTGCGTATTCGTGTGTAAATAATTGATTTGCACGAACCTCTATCCATGCTTTACCCTTGCTACTCCACTACAAGAGTGGATATGAGTCAAAGGAGTCGGATCGTGCGTAACAACACTTCCGTAACAGCAAAGGCAATGCCTTCTGCTGTAATTCCGTCTACTCATAAGCATTACACATGGCCTACCGCATCAAAGCCAGCGTTTTACGCCGCTTTTTATGCAGTGGATTCAGCCACTTGGAGTTCTTCTCGATAATACGAAAAGAACTAGAAGCCAAGGGCCTCGAATCCACAAAGGATTCGGGCCCTTTTTGTTTACCCCGATAAACCCAAACAAAAAGAAAGAACTAGAGAGAAGAAAGAAGGTGAGAACGATGAGCGTTCTCTTCAGCGAACTACTAATGCCAGGTTGGGCCGAAAGCGGCGAAAAGATTGGTCTTGGAGATGTCACAGGTACATATGACAGCGCCATCGCCTTTACCTTGCCATGCCACAGTGCAGATCCTGAACTTTTCTTCTCCGAAGATGAAATTAAGGTTGCAGAAGCAAAGTCTCTCTGCGGTGGATGCCCAGTGCGCAAGCAATGTCTTGAAGGCGCTCTCTCACGTCAAGAACCAGTTGGCGTATGGGGCGGCGAACTATTCGAAGATGGCAAAGTCATTGCACGCAAGCGCAAAGCTGGCCGCCCTCGCATAGATCAGGTTGCCACTGCTGTGGTACTCGAAAGCGTTTCCTCTATTGAAGTAGAAAACGAACGCGAAGAGAGCGCTGCTTAGCTTCTCCGGCTTTCTAATCAAAGATTAGTAAGATTTTCACATGAAGCGAATATTGCTTGTAGTTCTAATGGTTTTTATTTCTATTCCTTTGGAAATAATGCCAGCACACGCAAATGTTGAAGGTTGCCCTGATACATGGACTATAGATACAAGCAAATATCCAAACAATATAGAACTTTCAGCAGCCAAAGAAAAATTAGGGCCGAACATGGTCCTTTCTGTGGTCAGTACGAAAATTTTGGAGTTCAAAGGTGAGGATGGAATCCAACCTGCTCTCGATTCACGATGGAACATAGTCGGTTCTAATAGATTAAAGTTCTACTATCTCTATGGACTGTCAAAAGCAGAGACAATTGTTAAAATTGAAGTGAAGGGCTGTCCGAACCCATCAATTCTAAAATTCAATCATGATTTTTTTGACTCAGCATATTCAGGCGTCTCGAAAACCACCGCAAAAGAGTGGGCTGCAAGATCTATAGAGTCTTTTACTGATTTCAAAAAACAAGAGAGTTTTTCTGATGACCTCCAAGCGCTCAATCAGAAAGCTCAAGATTATCTTGATAAGTACTTACAAAGAGGTGATTTCACAAAACCTCTCTGGACTATCCAACTCTTCGGCAACGAGTTTGATGTTTTTAGAAATCTAAAGAGAGTGATTATTCTGCAAACCATGACACCTAACTGTCTCGTACCTAGCAAGCAACAGAATTTCTTGGAACTAGCAACAGGAAAGAGATGTCAATTCGCTTGGAGCGTCGGTGAGAGAATATCTTCCAATGACCCTAAAGATAATCGACAACAGTTAGTACTATTTGAGCCATTCTATCTAGATGCCACACTTAAGTCTCCGATTACAATTTCTTGTATTAAAGGAAAAATTGCTAAGAAAGTATCTGCTGTAAATCCCAAATGCCCTGCTGGTTATAAGAAGAAATAGCTTTCTAACTTGCAAACAAATTCAAGTTTGCAAGTGATGGCCATAATGCAAAGAGAATTGAGATCGGCAGGATAAGAAATACAACGGGGATCATCATTGAGATCTCTGCTTTACCTGCCGCACTCAAGACTCTATTGCGCTGAACAAAACGCGCTTCGCTTGCATGACGAGTTAGTACTTCTACAAGAGGTGCACCACGAAGTGTTGCAGTTACTAGTGCATCAACAAAGCGCCTAATTAGAACCGATTTGATACGACGTCCCATTGAATCTAGTGCTTCATGAAGGGAAGTTCCGTTACGAACATCGTTTACTACTCGTGCAAATTCCTGAGGAAGTTGGCCGGTCGCACTCTGTGAAATACGCTTGATTGCACTCAGTGGAGTCTCACCAGCGGATATTGCAAGAGTAAGCATTTCAATAACGGCAGGAAATTCGGATTCAAGGCTTGAACGATATTTCTTTACCTGGGTTGTTAGTTCGCGATCGATGTAGATGTACACAGTTATAGCAATTAGTAGTGAGAGAAAGATTGAAATTACAAAACTCTTTCCTAAAAATAGGAATAGAAAAATTGCAAAGACTGCAGAACCTGCGCAATAGATTGCTTGTCTGATTCTAAAGTTCTCGTACTCTCTTCTACCTATTCTTCCCAGCTCTTCAAGGCGTATTTGCACGCCACTTCTGTCTCGAGTTTTACTCGCATAGTTGGCCGCACTCGTTTGGAGCTCAGAAGAAGTATGAGCGCCGCTATTACCTCGAGCAATCAGATAGGCACCAGGGATCGCAAAGATGAGTGCTGAACAAATAATCGTGAGAGTCATTTGAATACTCGGGGAGTGTGGGGGAGTTTCCCTAATTTATTCATCCAAAGATAGGCAATTGCTGTCATGACTAAACCACTTGCAAGAATGAGAGTGCCGGTAGGTGTTGCATAAGCGGCCGCGGTAGTTGGTTGAGTTGAAAGAAGGAGCAAAAGTAGCCACGGAGCAGCAGCTGATAAGTGCGCGGAATTCTTGATCCATCCATGTTTTACTTCAATTTCGCGACGGAGAACCAAATCTTGACGAAGAAAATCACCTAGCGTGCGAAGAATTTGAAGGAGTTCGCTACCCCCTAATTCTTTTGCAATGAGAAGTGCTTCAAATATTTGGTCACTTGAATGATGAGAAAACTCTGACTTTAGTTTTGTTAGGGCAATCGTGAAATCGCCACTTCTATATAGCTCATTTCGGAATGTGGAAAAAGTGGGTCTAAGAATTTCTGGGCCTCGCAGGGCAAGTCCAGAAAGAGATTCAGTAAGAGATAAGCCAGATGAGATGCCTGACATCAAATGATCGATAACTTCAGGCCACGCCTCAATAAGTTCTGACGCATTCTTCACTCTTCTGCTTCGAAGAACTGACCAAGTGATTGCCCCCGAGAGGATTGCAAAAGCGCTTGCAATAATTATGGAATGAGTAAGGAGGAATACAAATGAGAACGTTGAAAAGGATGAAGCAATTGAAGTGATAGTGAGTTTTTGTGAGTCTTTCACTTGTGCCACCACGAAGTAATGGGAGCACCAATCTGGGCAAACTTTTCTGGGTGTGGGAGAGAGCCCAAACCAGCTTCGTATTCCTTCCCATTCCAAATCCAAAGCCTTTCAATCTCTGCTCTATCGTTTTCATAGCGGCCAGTAAGTGCACATATTTCCTGAACGCGGCGCATTCCTGTTGAGTCAAGGCTCACGTGAACGATGAGATCAATGGCAGAGGCAACAGTTGGAGCAATGAACTTATGTGAAATATTTTCACCAGCGAGCAAAGGCAATGTCTGTAATTTTGTAATTGCGTCACGAGGAGAATTCGCATGCAAGGTCCCCATTCCGGGTAGCCCAGAGTTTAGAGCAATCAATAAGTCGAGCGCTTCGGCTTCACGAACTTCGCCAACGACAATTCGTGATGGGCGCATACGTAAGGCTTCTTTGATGAGTCTGCGAAGAAGAATTTCACCATCACCTTGCAAATTGGCATTACGTGTTTGCATTTGTACAACATCAGGAAGTTGTGGATTGAGTTCAAAAACTTCTTCGATAGTGACAAGACGCTCAGTAAGTGGAATTGCACCAGTGAGCGCGTTCAGCAATGTTGTCTTTCCAGATTGAGTTCCGCCACTAACTAATATGTTGAGCCCAGCCTGAACGCTGAATTTTAGCGTTGTTGCAATGGAAGCAGTCATAACGCCAAGGTTTGCTAATTCATCGACAGATAAATGGCGCAGTAAATGCTTACGAATATTTACGGCCCAGTGGGTTGCAGTAATTTCAGGAATTGCAACATGTAGACGGCTACCATCGGGTAAGCGTGCATCGACAAAAGGATGAGATAAATCCAAGCGTCGACCACTCCACATCAATGCTCGTTCCACAATATTTCGTACATCATCTGATGAGAGCAGTAAATTCGTAAGCTCGCTCTTCCCTGCACGAGCAATAAATATTCTTTCGGGAGAGTTAATCCAAATTTCTTCAATTGTTGGATCAATCATGAAAGGCGCAAGTGGGCCGAACGTAATATCTAGGTCGAGATTCATGCATGGAAGGTAAGGGCAGGACTGACAATAAACACCTCAGCTATTTGACTAGGTGGATAAAGGGCTCTTATCTAGTCGATTGAGGAATATAAGGGCACTTTCTTTAGCCTGATGCTCAATAATTGAGGTAGAAAGAGTTGCCATTGTGCTTTCACTTGAATTATGTGCCCGAAGAATTCTCGAAAGCACAACCGAGGCATGCAATTCTCTTTCGGGCAAGAGAATTACATATTCATTCTCTGCCATTCTTGCGACACATTCATTCTTTCTAGTTATTGAACTTAGTAAGTGAGCAAAATTTATGGCTTCAAAGTCTTGCTCGCTCGAGTTTTGAATACGGAGCACACATCGGATTATTGAGAACTCAGCACCGTTTCTTTCACCAAGCGCTATTTGCCGAGCAAGTTCTTCGTAAAAGTAAGTAGCAGAAAATAGATGGGTCAATGAGTCATGTATTCCATCGTGTGAAAACGTCATGGGGCCACTGATAATCTTCGCCCCATGACAAGAGATCCTGCCAAGCAAGCACGTGGTCGCACTATGGTGTCAGCCCTACTTTATGTAGAGGTAGTGATCATCGCTGCGCTAGCTCTGTGGCTAATAGGGCTCACAGTTATTTCTGGAACACATGATCCATTGCCTCTTATTGGGGTTCTCTTATTTGCACTACTTGGTGCTGGTGGTTTAGCAGCATGCGCGCGTGGGTATAGAAACAAAAAGTATTTTGGTCGCGCACCAACAGTTCTTGCGAATCTGATTGCTATCGGTGTTGCAAAGTATCAATTTGATGCTGGGCTTTGGTTTACGGCGATACCAATCGTTATTTTGGCAGTTGCAACACTTTATTTTGCTTTGACAACAATTCCAGAATAATTACCAGGGAACTATTTTTCTATCTTCCCACAGAACGCCTGTTGTATCTCCTGGTTGAAAATCTCTTGTTGCTAACCAAATTGCACATTCAGCACCTTCTGCAACTGTGCGTGGCGCATCGGGTCCGCCCATATCTGTTTGAGTATGATTAGGACAAACTGCATCAACTAATAATCCTCGTGCACCGAGTCCAGTTTCGTGTGCAAGATTTCGAACGAATGCATTTACTCCCGCTTTGCTGATTCGATACGGTGCAAGTCCGCCAGCATTTCCTGGTCCAGACATCCGTCCTAAGCACGCACTGAAAATAATGATTCTTCCATTACGCGCCTCTGCCATCGCAGGTGCAATTC
Organism: Actinomycetota bacterium; assembly: GCA_026392845.1. GTDB lineage: Bacteria > Actinomycetota > Actinomycetes > Nanopelagicales > Nanopelagicaceae > Planktophila. Next base: position 37,150 of record JAPLBJ010000050.1, on the reverse strand, counting down.
CATTTGTAAGTGTGAAAACAGAATCGAGGTTGATTGAAAGAACTCTTCGCCATTCTTCATCAGTTGTCCGCAAAGTCTTTGACATTTTTTCACTCATAACCCCATGAGCAAGTACTAAGACATTTGGAGTTGGCAATTCTGAACTTATTCGTTGAGCAGTTTGACGAGTTGCTGAAATATCAGCGAGATCAACTGCAAAAGGTGTGACTGTGATATTTGGAAATAGGTTTGATAATTTTTTTGCTGTTTCGTCCAAGCGATTTTTATCCTTGGCAATAAGAGCGAGGTCGAAGCCTTGTGAGGCCAGCGCCTGAGCTACTTGATAGCCCAGGCCGCGACTGCCCCCTGAGATAACGGCCAATTGCCTCTGTGAATCCATGGGCAAACTCTGCCCTGATGTGGTCAATCTCGCCTGTTGGAGGTTGGTTGGAATTTATCTGCATACGTATGTGCGAGATAGGCTAGGCATTGTTACAACGAGTTTTGAGCTAGAACTGAAGGAGGGCCAGTGTCGGCATCAGATTCCAACCCACACGTAAATTCAATTGTTGGCAATGTGGTTGGTACCGACGCAGCTAAAGAGTTCGGCGCTAATGAATGGCTCGTTGATGAAATGTATGAGAGATTTTTAGTAGATCCACAATCAGTTGATAAAGCATGGTGGGATTTCTTCTCTGACTTCACTCCTGCTCCTGGTGGATCTGGTTCAGCGCCGAAAGTGAATGCGCCTCGTGCTGGAACTCCACCTATTCCGAAGTCTGTGCAAAAAACTGCGCCAGTAGCACCTGTAATTCCTGTTGCAACCCCTGCATCAGTTGTAACTCCAACTCCAGTTACTCCTGTAGTTGCTGCACCACCCGCACCTGCTGCTCCAGTTGTTGTATCACAACCAGTTGTGCGCGAAGTAAAACAACAAACTCTAACTCCAGCAGATCCTGTTGTAAAACCAGTTCCAGTATTAGTAACACCGAGTGCATCAACACTTGAACCAATACGTGGAGTAGCGGCTCGCGTTGTACAAAGCATGGAAGCATCACTGAGCGTTCCAACAGCAACAAGTGTTCGCGCAATTCCTGCAAAACTCATGATTGATAATCGAATTGTTATTAATAATCACTTGAAGCGTGCGCGTGGTGGAAAAGTTTCTTTCACTCACATCATTGGCTATGCGATGATCAAGGCGTTGCGATTGATGCCCGAGATGAATGCCTACTTTGGTGAATTAGATGGAAAACCTGCAGTCGGTCATCCAGAACATATCAATCTTGGAATTGCTATTGATTTGCCTAAAGCCGATGGTTCGCGCCAACTATTGGTTCCATCGATCAAGGGCTGTGAAGAATTAGATTTTGCTCAATTCTGGAGTGCTTATGAAGATGTAGTGCGTAAAGCACGCAATGGAAATCTCACTGTTGAAGATTTTGCAGGAACTACTGTCTCACTTACAAATCCAGGCACAATCGGAACAGTTCACTCAGTTCCACGACTAGTGCAAGGACAAGGACTCATTATTGGTGTTGGAGCTCTTGATTACCCGGCAGAATTTCAAGGAGCAAGTGAAGAAACTCTTGTTCGTTTAGCGATTAGCAAAGTTGTAACTCTCACAAGTACATACGATCACCGCATTATTCAAGGCGCACAATCCGGCGATTATTTGCGCCGAGTGCATGAAATTTTACTGGGTAGCGAAAACTTTTACGATGAAATCTTTGCTGCCCTTCGTATTCCTTACGTTCCAATTCGCTGGGCTCAAGATTTTGATTTTTCTAAAGATGATGAAATTAGTAAGACAGCGCGTGTACAGCAACTTATTGCTGCATATCGCAAACATGGTCACCTAATGGCAGATATTGACCCATTGGAATATCGCCAACGTATTCACCCAGATCTCGATGTCGTAACACATGGACTTACTTTGTGGGATCTAGATCGTGAATTTGCAACAGGTGGATTTGGTGGCAAGAAGTTCATGAAACTTCGCGATGTCTTGGGTATTCTTCGCAATTCATACTGCCGTACTATCGGTGTGGAATATATGTATATCGAAAGCCCGCAAGAGCGTGAATGGATTCAAGAGCATGTAGAAGTTGGGGCACCACAATTTCCACGTGAAGAACAGTTACGTATTTTGTACGAACTCAATGGCGCTGAAGCCTTCGAATCATTCTTGCAAACAAAGTTTGTGGGACAAAAGCGCTTCTCTCTCGAAGGCGGAGAATCAGTTATTCCAATTTTGGATGCAGTTATTTCAAGTGCAGCAGATCGTGGACTTGATGAAGTATGTATTGGTATGCCACACCGTGGGCGTCTCAATGTTCTAGCAAATATTGCTGGAAAGTCACATGGACAAATCTTCCAAGAGTTTGAAGGTCACTACACAGAGAACCAAGTACAGGGCAGCGGTGACGTGAAGTATCACTTAGGTACTGAAGGTGTATTCACTGCCGAATCTGGAGCAACAACAAAGATCTATTTGGCGGCAAACCCATCTCACCTAGAGGCTGCAAATCCAGTCCTTGAAGGCATCGTTCGCGCAAAGCAAGACAAACTCAACATCAAAAATGCTTATTCTGTAATGCCTATTTTGCTACACGGAGATGCAGCATTTGCTGGTCAAGGCGTTGTGGCAGAAACTTTGCAACTTTCTCAATTAGCGGGATATCGCACTGGTGGAACTATTCACATTGTTATCAATAACCAAGTTGGTTTTACTACTTCACCACATGCATCACGTACTGCAACATATTCAACAGATATAGCAAAATTGATTCAAGCACCTGTATTCCACGTCAACGGCGATGATCCAGAGGCTTGCGTACGTGTTGCTCGCATTGCTTTTGAATACCGCCAAGCGTTCAATAAAGACGTTGTGATTGACATGGTTTGCTACCGCCGTCGTGGACACAATGAAGGTGACGAGCCAAGTTTTACCCAACCACTTATGTACAAGTTGATTGATGCGAAACGTTCAACTCGTAAGCTCTATACAGAAGCACTTATCGGCCGTGGAGATATTTCTGTTGAAGAGGCTGAAGAAGTGTTGCGCGATTATCAATCAAAACTTGAAGCAGTCTTTGAAGCAGTCCATAATCACGAACCAGAGACTGATCCCAACTTCAAAGTACCAGTTGCGCTAAATGCAGATCGCATTGAAACAAGTATTCCTGAGGCAACTGCGTGCGCAATTGCGGCAACACAATTAGCAATTCCAGATGGATTCAATGTTCATCCAAAACTTCTCCCACAATTAGCAAAGCGTGTTGAATCACTCAATGATGCAACAATTGATTGGTCGATGGGTGAAACACTTGCCTTCGGTTCAATTCTCCTCGATGGCCATCCAATTCGTTTAGCTGGTCAAGATTCACGCCGCGGAACTTTTAGTAGTCGCCACGCTGTTGTTATTGATAAAGAAAATGGCAATGAGTGGACACCGCTACGCGGTTTGATTAGCGATGAGAATCAATTCTTTGCAATTGATTCACTCCTTAGTGAATATGCAGCAATGGGCTTTGAATATGGCTATAGCGTTGTGCGCGAAAATGCACTTGTCTTGTGGGAAGGCCAGTTTGGTGATTTTGCCAATGGAGCACAAACAATTATCGATGAATTCATCTCATCCGCGCTTCAAAAGTGGGGCGAGCGTTCTTCACTCGTTCTCTTGTTGCCTCACGGATACGAAGGTCAAGGACCAGATCATTCATCTGCGCGAATTGAACGCTATTTAGCGATGTGCGCGGAGCAAAATATGACAGTTGCCCAACCATCTAATCCTGCTTCTTATTTCCACTTATTGCGTTGGCATATCAAGAATCCAACTCGCAGACCAATGATTGTCTTCACACCAAAATCTATGTTGCGACTTCGCGCCGCCGCTTCTGCAATTACTGATTTTACAAGCGGACATTTCCAGCCACTTATCTCTGATCCTAAAGTTACAAATGCAACTCGCCTTATCTACTGTTCTGGAAAGATTTATCACGACCTCGTTGCAGAGCGCGAAAAACTAGGGGAGAACACAACTGCCATTGTTCGCCTAGAACTTCTATATCCACTTCCTGCAGCGGAGATGGCAGCGGAGGCTGCAAAACATCCAAATGCAAATCTATTGTGGGTTCAAGATGAACCTGCAAATCAGGGAGCATGGCCATTTGTTGCACTGCGTACTGCAGAACAATTTGGTGGCGAAGGATTTGGCGGACGAAATCTTCGTCGAGTTTCACGCCGCGCTACTGCAGCTCCTGCAACTGGTAATCATCATTTGCATGAAGAAGAGCAGAAAGCGCTCCTTATGGAAGCCTTTACTCGCTAAGTTATTTTTTACTTCTCCAATAACGAAAAAGTACTTTCGCGCGAATTTCATGCGGAGAAATCCATCCCCATTGGCGAGAATCTGTACTTTCAGTTGAATCACCTTCTACCCAATAGCGCCCGCTATGAAATTTCTGAATTCTTTTTACTAGGAAAATCCCAGGGCGCTCTTCCCGCTCGATAACAACAATTGCGCCTCGTTCAAGATCATTAGTTTGTCCATGGAGCCAACGCACAAGTAGCCAATCCCCATCGCTAAATGTGGGCTGCATGGATTGCCCGCTCACAGCGACTGTGCCGAATTTGCTCATAGGCGGTAGTCTCGCATCTGTAGGTAAAATTTTGTATTGATAAAGATTGAAATAGGAGAGGCACAGACTATGTTTTCACCAAAGATAACTGTTCACGCACACTGCGATCTTCCATGTGGCGTTTATGACCCAGCACAAGCACGTATCGAAGCTCTATCTGTGAAGGCATGCATGGAAAAATATGCAGCTAATGCAGATGCAGACTTTCGTTCACGCTCTGTAGCAATCAAAGAAGAGCGCTCACACCAAGTGAAGGAACACCTCTGGGTGCTCTGGACTGATTATTTCAAGCCAAATCACTTTGAGTCATACCCACAACTTCATACGCTATTCAACGAAGCGACAAAGCTTGCAGGAGCCGCTGGAACTAAGGGCACCCAAGATGTTGCTGTTGCAGAAAAGTTAATCTCAAAGATTGACGAGATTGCTGAAATTTTCTGGGCAACTAAGAAATAAGGTTTTGCGCGGCAGTGCGAGCGAGGAAAGATACTCGCTCCACTGTCGTTCTTTTTAGAACCGCAGTTGCAATCTGACGTTCACCTTCAAAGACGTCGCACTCAAAAGTTAGATCTCGTCCAAGAACTTCAATACATCGAGCATTTCCGCGAAGCTCTGCTCCGATGATTGCTGAATTGATTGAATTGAATTCGACACTCACAAAAATTGTTGTCTCACCCGGTTCTAAATAATCAGAGACTGCAATTACTGCAGCATGCTCCATGATGTTGAGAAGGTGTGACTGAGCCACAATTGGTAAGTCACCGATACCCATGGCAAGTGCGGTATCTCCTGGTCGCACGGTCATAACTGCAAAACCAACTGCGCCAATTACATCCTCAGCTGGTTGCATGATGCTTTATTTCTGCCCATCATCAAAGCGAATCTCTTGTGTGTGCTCAATAGTTGTTTCACGGTGTTCAATATTGCCGTATTCATCTATTTCTATAGAAATTTCTGTCATTTTGAATTCAGTGACAACTTCGGAAGCGAATTGGCCCCTCATTTGTGCTTGTAGTTGTTGATGAATTTGATCATGTAATGCCTGTGGGGCGCTCTCACAACAGGTGCGACGCAATACATCTTGTAAAAGTGTGCGCATCGCTTGCTCATGTTCTAACTCTGCTTGGCAGTTTGGGCAAGTGGTCATATGTGAAGCAAACTGTTGCCCACGAGGCTCGGCCGACATATCACCATCGATGAAAATCACAATTGAATCTAATACTTCAGCACAAGGAATCTCTTGAAATATCATTTTTTACTCCCCTCTTTTGGAGAGTTCTTTTTGGACTCAGTGTCATAACCAAGCTCTTTTGCATACTCAGTGAGGCGATCACGCAGTTGTTTTCTGCCTCGATGCAAACGCGACATGATTGTGCCTGTAGGTGCACCAACAATGTCTGCAATCTCTTTATATGAAAAGCCTTCTACATCAGCTAAATAGACAGCGATACGAAACTCTTCAGGAATATCTAGAAGTGCTCGCTTGATATCACTATCAGGCAAGTTTTCCAATGCTTCTACTTCTGCTGACTTACCTTGATCACTTGTATGCGATGCGGATTTGAATAGGTCAGAATCATCTACTTCACTCGATGTTAGTTGAGGACGACGTTGATCTTTACGATATGTATTTATAAAGGTAGTTGTTAGAACTCGATAAAGCCACGCTTTTAAATTCGTTCCTGGTTCGAATTGGTGAAATGATGCAAATGCTTTCAAATAAGTATCTTGAACTAAATCTTTTGCATCATCAGGATTTTTTGTGTAACGAAGTGCTGCTGCGTAGAGTTGATTTGTAAAGGCAAGGGCATCGCGCTCGAAGCGGATAGTGCGCTCCGTCGAGCTCTCTTTGACTAAGTCTGTCGATGTCATTGAAGTTAGATTATCGCTAAAAGAGGGTTTCTGGCTCGCCGAGAGTAATTGCACGCGTCAATCTTTCGCCTGTGTTTGCCACGGAATTTACGTCACTAGATACAGGGTGCGCCACTAAGTTCGCAGCAGGTTTTTCTAAGACCATCAGATTTTGCAGAGCAGGAATATCTCGTTCTTGCGGATTGAGCCATGCGTCCCAACGATCCCTAGGCATCATTACCGGCATACGACTATGAATTGTTGCTAATTCACTGACTGCTTCTCGCGTTATTACAGAAGCACTTTCAATAAGTGTGCCATCAGGGCTTTGCCACGAACTCCAAATACCTGCAATAGAAAGTTGTTTTCCATTTTCCGAAGTTATAAAAAATGGTTGCTTGGGAGAATATGCACCGAGGGCGGTTGCCCATTCGTAATAACCTTCGGCAGGAATAAGGCAACGTGTTCGACGAAATGCATCACGAAAAGTTGGTTTCTCATGTATCGATTCACTGCGCGCATTGATGGCACGCGATTGTGAAATTTTTGCTTCATTTTCATCTTTGAGCCATGGAGCAAACAATCCCCATGAGAGCGTTATTAAATCTCGTGAGAGTGCATCACCGCCATTGAATGCAGATGAGCGAATAATGTAAATCTCATTTGTCGGAGCAATATTCCAATTTTGGGGTAGAGCCTCTTGCGGCGCGACACCAGTAACCTCAAATTGTTCTATGAGATCTCTCATCTGCGCGCTTTGGGCATAACGACCACACATGCGGCAAGGATAGACTGAGCACATGTCTGACGCGAAAGTTCAACCTCATTGGCCTGCGCCATTTAGAGGAGCACGTAGTGTAATTTCGCGCGTCGTAATTCCCGGTTCGAAATCCGTTACAAATAGGGCCCTCATTCTTGCTTCACAATGCACAACTCCATCTTTACTACGACGCCCATTGGTATCACGCGACTCAGAACTTATGGTCAGTGGTTTGTGCAGCCTTGGTGTTGGTATCGAAGAGATTCGAACAATTGTCAATGGAATTGAAGAGTTGCAATGGAAAGTAACACCAGCGACATTGCATGGAGATATAAGTATTGATGTTGGAAATGCAGGAACCGTCATGCGCTTCTTGCCACCATTTGCAGCCCTTGCTAAAGGTGATATCTCCTTTGATGGAGATCCTCGATCACATGAGCGACCACTGGGGCCGGTTATAAAAGCCCTAGAAGATCTTGGAATATCAATGAGCCACGATGGTCGGTACAGCTTGCCTATGGTTTTACATGGCAGTGGAGAAATAGCTGGTGGAGAGTTAGTTATTGATGCAAGTGCATCTAGCCAGTTTTTATCAGCGCTACTACTCATTGCACCAAGTATGAAAAGTGGCCTTATTGCACGCCATGTCGGCACTTCACTTCCATCGATGCCTCATATTGAGATGACGGTTGAAATGCTCAGAGATTTTGGAGCGAGCGTCGTAGTCGATTCGAAGTCGAATACATGGACTGTGAAATCAGGAAATCTGCATGGTAAAGAATTAGTTATTGAGCCAGATCTTTCAAATGCAGCCCCATTCTTATCAATGGCAATGGTCAGCGGTGGCAGCATCACAATTGCAGATTGGCCAATGAAAACAACACAGCCAGGAGATCAACTCCGTTCAATACTCACACGCATGGGTGCGCACGTTGAATTACATTCAGAAGGTCTCACCGTGACAGGTACCGGAAAGATTTCTGGAATAGATATTGATTTACATGATGTTGGTGAGCTCACTCCATCAATTGCAGCACTTGCCGCATTAGCAGATTCCCCATCGCACCTTCGTGGCATCGCTCATTTACGCTTACATGAAACTGATCGCCTTGCCGCTCTTACTCGCGAGATAAATTCACTCGGTGGAAATGTGCGCGAAGAAGAGAGTTCACTGCATATAACTCCTGCACCATTACATTGTGGAACTTTCCACACCTACGACGATCATCGCTTAGCAACTGCTGGCGCAGTACTTGGTCTTGTCGTAGAAGGTATTGAAGTAGAAAATATTGCTACAACTCGTAAAACACTTCCAGATTTTCCAGGCTTATGGAGCTCCATCCTTCAATGATGGCAAAACGTGAATATGACGAGTCCGACGCTCGCATTCGACCAGCGCGAAGCACTCGACCACGCAGTAAAGATCGTCCTGATTACTCAAATGCATTGCAGGCATTAGTAACAACTGTGGATCGCGGTCGACAAACATGTATAACCGATGACGGCACAATTATCACAGCGATGAGAGCACGAGAACTAGGGCCCAAATCAGTTGTTGTAGGAGACCTTGTATCTGTTGTTGGCGACGTAACAGGAAGTGAAGGCTCATTAGCGCGAATAGTTGCAGTACAAGAGCGACGCAATAGTTTGAGTCGAACGGTAGATGATGATGCAAAAGTTGAGCGCACGATTGTTGCAAATATTGATTCATTAGTAATTGTCGTTGCAGCATCGAACCCAGAACCGCGAAGAGGACTCATTGACCGCTTCCTAGTCTGTGCTTTCAATGAAGGCATAACTCCAATACTTCTCATAACTAAAAATGATTTAGGGGAAGCACCTGCTTTTCTTTCAGATTACGCACATCTTGGAGTTCAGATTATTCATACTTCTATAAAGACAGATTCTCGAGCCAAGGATGTTGAGATGTTGCGCGGGATATTACTTGGCAAGACTTCAGTATTAGTTGGCCATTCAGGTGTTGGAAAATCAACTTTGATCAATGCCCTAGTTCCCAATGCAATGCGCCTTACTGGAGATGTCAATGATGTAACTGGTCGCGGCCGACATACCTCTTCTAGTGCAATTGCTCTTCCACTTGCTGCAACCCTAGAACTACAAGATGGCTGGATTATTGATACTCCAGGTATTCGAGCATTTGGCCTCTCGCATTTAGATCCAAACAAAATTGTTGCAGCCTTTGGTGAACTATCTGAAGTGGCAGCAACATGTATGAACAACTGCTCTCACAATGAGAAAGATTGCCGATTGGATGCATGGGCAGCACCTGATGGTGTGACTAATTCGGCACGTACTGCACGCTTAGAAAGCCTTCGTACATTGCTTTCAATCAAGGGTGAAATCGCCACAGAAAATCTTGCTTCGCTAGACTAAAGCACATGAGCACATCTGCTTACTTAGACGATTTAGCATTTGCGCACCGTCTTGCAGATATTGCCGATGCAATCACATTAGATCGCTATCAAGCACAAGATTTAGCAATTTCAACGAAGCCCGATAACACTCCAGTAACCGATGCAGATCGTTCAACCGAGCAAGCAATAACTGCTGCAATCGCTAAAGAGCGAGCACAGGATGGAATCGTTGGTGAAGAATTTGGTAACAGTAAAGAGAGTGCACAGCGCTACTGGGTAATTGACCCAATTGATGGCACAAAGAATTTCATGCGCGGAGTTCCAACGTGGGCAACTCTGATTGGCTTAGTTGAACGAAGCTCTGATGAAAAAGAGAGCGTTGTAGTTGGGGTAGTCAGTGCTCCCGCACTATCACGCCGATGGTTTGCCTCTAAGGGTTCTGGTGCATATGTCACTTTTGCAAATAGTGCACCCAAAAAGATTTCAGTTTCGAAAGTAAATTCCATTTCTAATTCATCAATTGCTTACTCAGACTTTATGGGTTGGAATGAAAAGCTCTCATCATTTAGAAAACTATTAGATAACGCTTGGCGCACACGTGGTTACGGAGATTTCTGGTCACATATGTTGGTTGCCGAAGGCGCTGTTGATGTTGCTATCGAGCCATCACTTGCCTTGTGGGATATGGCTGCACTAGATGTTATTGTGCGCGAAGCCGGCGGCGAATTTTCGGGAACAAATGGAATAAGTGGCCCATTCCAAAAAAGTGGATTATCAACTAATGGAATCTTGCATACAAAGATTGTAGAAGCACTCTCATGAGCACATCACTTGAACAGACAACTCTTGCCGTTGAGGGCATGACCTGCTCTGCTTGTGTGAATGCGATAGAGCGCGCTCTCAATTCCATTGAAGGCGTTAAGGCGAGTGTGAATTTTGGTAGTGAAACTGTGCACATATTGGCACCAGGTGAGATAAATCCAAAAGTCTTCATACAAAAAATAAAAGATGCTGGATATTCTGCATCCCCACTAGGAGATTCATCGCATATAGCTATGCACAATAAGAAATCAGCAATAGCGCTATTTTTTGCGGCGCTCTTTGCTATTCCTGCCATCGCAATATCAATGACAATGAGTTGGCATCATTCAATAGATATGTGGATTCACGACACTTTAGATCTATTGGGAATACTGCATCCTACATATTCACCAACTGCTTGGCTTGTCATTGCATTGACTGCCCCCGTTGTCCTCATCGTTGCATGGCCAATTCATCGCGCAGCACTTCGAAACCTCTTGCATCCAACGATGGATAATTTGGTCTCACTCGGATCACTCTGTGCATTTGGTTGGTCTATTTATGCGAACTCAACTGGTGTGGGAGATGTTTACACGGAAGTTGCAGGGGGAGTGATTCTCTTTGTTGTTCTCGGTCGATACCTCGAAACTCGTTCCAAGCGTCGCGCTAGTAGTGCCTTATCAACATTGCTCTCACTTGGCGCTAAAGAAGTAACAATTATCCGTGGGGGATTACCACTAATTTCTTCGATTGAGAATCTACAAATCGGTGATGAATTTGAAGTTCGCCCAGGTGATCGAATTGCAACCGATGGAATTGTAGTTTCAGGTAGTAGCGCCGTTGATAACTCATTGCTCACTGGAGAATCAGCACTTGTTGATGTGACTATTGGTAATGCAGTTATTGGTGCATCACTGAACCACAATGGTCGCTTAGTCGTGAGAGCAACACGTATCGGTAGCGATACTGAACTAGCAAGAATTACAACAATGGTTGTCAACGCACAGAGCACTAAAGCACCAATTCAGCGCCTCGCAGATCGAATCAGTGCAGTTTTTGTTCCTGTTGTGACGGTTGGCGCAATCGCAACCTATTTCATCTGGCGCTATAACGGATATTCACTCACACAATCAATATCAGTTGCAATTACTGTATTGGTAATTGCTTGTCCTTGCGCACTTGGATTAGCAACACCTGTTGCTCTTTTAGTTGCATCAGGGCGCGGAGCCCAACGTGGAATCGTTATTCGCGAGCCTCGAGTACTTGAAGTTGCTCGCACAATAGATACCGTCGTATTAGATAAGACAGGAACCCTCACAGCCGGTGTGATGAAAGTACAACAAGTGAGTATCGTTGTCGAAGCAGGGACAGTACTTGGTAAGAACTTCACGGAATTGATGAAAGAGGCGACAATCCTTTCAAGTGCTCTTTCGATTGAAAGTCAGAATAATCATCCAATCGCTCATGCAATCAGTGCATATGTGTCGGCTCAATCAATCAAGGCAACTACGGTGACAGATTTTTCTGTCTCACCTGGATCTGGTGCTGCAGGTCGTGTCAATCTTGGAATTCAATCTCCAGTCGTACTCATTGGCTCACCGCAAGCAGTTGCACATGCATCTACAACTTTTCACCCTGAAATAACTAATGCAATTACGAAGGCACAATCTGCAGGGCTCACTATTTCTGTCTTAGCATGGGATGGAGTTGCACTAGCCGTCTTTGCAGTTGGCGATGAGATAAAGGCAGATGCAGCAAAGACTGTTCTTGCCCTTAGAGCAATGGGAATAACGCCATGGCTTGTAACAGGTGATAGCTCAGAAGTTGCAGCCAATGTCGCAGCCCTTGTATCAATTGATCCCAGCCATGTGATGGCAGGTGCAATGCCACAAGACAAGCTAGCCATTGTTGAAAAATTGAAGGGTGAAGGTCATCACGTACTGATGATTGGTGATGGCATTAATGATGCTGCAGCACTGGCTGCTGCAGATTTGAGTATGGCGATGGGCACCGGAACAGATACAGCAATATCGAGTGCGGATATCACCTTGATGCGCACGACATTTTCTAGTGTTATTGATGCCTTGAAGTTATCGAATAAGACTGTTCGTATCATTAGAACAAATCTTGGTTGGGCATTTCTTTATAACGTTATTGGTTTACCAATTGCAGCACTTGGGCTTTTGACCCCGCTATATGCAGCCGCCGCAATGGCAGCTAGCTCGCTCTTCGTTGTAACAAATTCACTTCGCATCAAATAGAAATAAACAAAAATAGGGACCTAAAAGGTCCCTATTTTAATTGGTAGCGGGGGCAGGATTTGAACCTACGACCTCTGGGTTATGAGCCCAGCGAGCTACCGAGCTGCTCCACCCCGCGTCGGTAGAGCAATCGTAGGCGTTAGGTACGTAAAGACCAAATCGCGTAGAAATTACTGCAGATAATCTCGAATTACTTACGAGATTGTGCAGCAATCGCTGATGCAATTGCAGACTTCAATCGATCTTGTGCGCGTCCATATGCAGTGAAGTCACCCTTTGCAAGTGCTGCTTGTCCATCAGCAAGTGCTTGCTTCGCACTTGCTAGTGCATTTGCTAATGCGCTACTTGCATTGCCTGTATCACTACCAGTTGATGTATTTGCACCAGAACCACCTACGTTAGATGTTGTTCCAGAGTTTCCACCGAATACTTGGTCAAGTGCGCCCTTGAGATCGTTGTCATATCCGATTTGATCACCGAATGAAACAAGAACCTTTTGGAGCAATGGATATGCAGCACTATTTGCCGTCGCACGAACATAAACAGGTTGCACATAAAGTAATCCGCCACCTACAGGAAGTGTCAAAAGATTACCGAGCACAACATCAGATCCACCTTGTCGCAAGAGTGATAGTGAATTAGCAACTTCTGGTTTTGCTTCGAAGTTTGATGCAACTTGTGATGGTCCAGCAACGTTTGTACTACGTGGTAATTGCAATACGGTGATTTTTCCGTAATCAGGACCTGAATCTGAATTCACAACCATGAATGCAGATAAGTTTTCACGTCCACCACGAGGCACGAACGGTGTTGTCAAGGAAAACGTTGGCTTCTTGCTTCCTGGCAATTCTAAAGTGAGGTAGTAAGGAGGTTGCGCTCCTGCATTTCCACCAAATGTTGATGGATCGCGAGGTACGCGCCAGAAATCTTGACCACCGTAAAATGCACCAGCAGTTTTGACGTGATACGCACTTAAGATTTCACGTTGAACACGGAAGATATCTTCTGGATAACGGATATGGTCGAGTAGTTGAGCAGAGATTTCTTTCTTCGCTTTTACTGTTCCAGGGAAGGCTTTGCTCCACGTAGCAAGTACTGGATCCTTCTCATCCCATTGATAAAGGCTTACCGTTCCATCGTAGGCATCGACAGTTGCCTTTATTGAGTTGCGCATGTAATTGACTGTCTTGTTTCCTTGAGCAGTAATTGATGTTGAATTAGCGGTGAGGGCATCCGTTGTAGCACTCGATAGAACGGTCTCTTTCGAATATGGATATCCAGCACTTGTTGTATATCCATCAATGATCCATAGAACTTTTCCATCAACGATTGCTGGATATGGATCGCCATCAAGAGTTAGCCATGGTGCAACCTTTGCTACTCGCTGGCGAGGATTTCGGTTGAAGAGAATCTTTGAATCCTTATTTATCAAGTTCGACAATAGAAGTTTTTGCTCTTGGTACTTGATTGCAAAGACTAATTTATTGAATAGTGAGCCAACTGGAACTCCACCCGTTCCACTGTATGTGTAGTTCTTCTGACCATTAGCAGAGGCATCATCGGGATAATCGAATTCAACTGGTGAATCAGTCTTGACGCCACCAATAATTGAATAATCAGGAACATTCTCACCGAAATAAATACGAGGCTGGAAATCTCCAAGCCCCTTCGTTGGAGGTAGGTCGCCAACCGCAAAGGAAGGTTTTCCATCTGCGTCGCGAGCATTTCCATACGCTGCTACTAAACCAAAGCCGTGGGTATAAACCAGGTGATCATTGATCCAGTTACGACTTGGATTACCATCGATATTAAGTTCGCGCACAGCAACAATCACATCGCGTTCAACTCCATCAATTTTATAGCGATCAACATCGAGTGATTCTGGGAAAGTGTAATAAGGCTTTATCTGTTGTAGTTGACGGAAAGTTGCTGAAAGTACATTGGGATCCATCAAACGAATATTTGAGATTGTTGCAGCATCATTTGCAAGCTGGCCAGCTGAAGTGGAAATTGTTGCTTGATAATCATTTACAGTCACATCATCTAGGCCATATGCAGTACGAGTGGCATCGATATTGCGCTGAATAAATGGAGCTTCCTTGGAAGACTCACTTGGCTTAACTTGGAATTGCTGGATAGCTCCTGGATAAATACCTGCAATCAAAACAGATGAAATAACGAGTAGCGCTGTACCCGCTGCCGGTAATACCCAAGAACGACGAATAATATTTGCAAAGAATAGAAGTGCGCACACCACCGCGATTGCAGAAAGAATCGCTTTAGCAGGCAAAACAGCATTTACATCTGTATAGGTAAGACCAGTAATCAGTTTGCTCTGCTTGAGTGCAAGGGCGTAACGATCAAACCAATATGCAACTGCTTTGATTAAAACTAAAAGTCCCAAAAGAACTGAGAGCTGAACACGTGCTGCAACAGTTGTGCGATCTTCACGTACTTGAAGACGAATTCCACCATAGAGGTAATGAACTACTGCAGTTGCAATGAGTGTAAGTACAAGTGTTGAGATTCCCCACGCAATCAAGCTCTGCCAGAATGGAAGACGGAAAGCGAAGAATGAAATATCCATTCCAAACTGTGGATCCTTGACACCAAATGAAGTCGAGTTCTTGAAAAGCAACCATGTATTCCATAGTTGCGCACCAGATGTGCCAGAGAAATAAAAGAGGGCTAGTGCAAGTCCTACAAAGACCCAACGACGAATTGGTTCAATCTGTGCACGGTAGCGCTCGAGGTTATCTGCCTCCACTGCCATTGGAACATAGAAAGGACGTTTGCGAAATGCTAGATAAACATTGAGAGAGATCACAAATGAAGTGATGAGGCCGGTGACAATAAATAATTCAACTTTAGTAAAGAGGACTGTGCTCCATACGCTGGTAAAATTTACAGATTTGAACCACAACCAGTCAGCGTAGAAACCACTGAGTGATAAGACGATCGCTCCTAGTGCTACAAGGATTCCGATCGTGATTGAAAGTGGACCGCGTTTACGTGGGAAATTGAACTGTTGGTTAGCGCTACTCATCATGCGCCTACGCTAGCGCACCCATTGCTTTCTTTCATCTGAGATTTTTCGCCGGCAGGAGCGCTCTGTATGAGGCGCAATTGGTCTATGGCATCGCTCAAATTTGTGACCGCGATTACTCTCATTCCCTGAGGGATTCTTGTGAGTTCTTTGCAGTTGCGAATAGGGCTCATAAAGATCGTCGCACCTGCACGGTCGGCAGCAATTATCTTTTCTGCGATGCCACCGATTGGTCCAATCATTCCAGTTGATGAAATAGTTCCAGTTCCTGCAACATGATTCTTACCTAAAATATTTTCTTCTGTCAGTAATTCAATTATTCCAAGTGCAAAAATAAAGCCACCACTTGGTCCGCCAGTTTTGCGAACATCAAAGGCAACATCTTCAGCGCGAATTGGTGCCTCATTGTTTTGAAATTTGTTTACGTTCAAATAATCAATCGCTGCAAGAACTGAAGCATTTTGTGAAACCTTCATATCTTTTTTAGAAGCAATTTTTTCTGCCTTTGCTGTTGTCCCCTTGCGATATATCGCTGAATAGGGATACACAACTCGATCACCCTTTATCCACGTATAGAGGACTTCGGGACCAAAAACTTTTGAAGTGGGATCTGAGACAAGAATGGAGAGTAAATCAAGCCTTGCACTCGGCTGAAATATTTTATGGCCAGTAATTTTGATGGTGGAATCAAAAATATTGACTGCACTGCCAGGCATCAATACGACGTAGGGAAGTGGAATAAGTACTGTTCCAATAAGAAAGAGCGAGAGTGTTATTTTTACAAATAGAGGTAAGGGGGAGAAGCGCATCAGAAGTTAATTCTGAGGATTAGTTTCATCATTGCGCTTGACTTGCTCTGTTGTTTCATTCGGACGAGATCCGAGTTTTTGCTGCTGTGCTAAAGACTCTTGAAATTTCTGGAAATGGTTGACCGAACGTGATGTCTCTTGCTCATAGCGACCTTGAAACTTAGTAACCCACAAAACATAAGCCAGCGCGCCGATGAGGGCAGCAAGTGGGACTACCCACCAAATGAGGGCTATGAATGCGCTGGACATAGTGCCTACCTTAGCGCTGACGGGAAGAAAACTCGCATTGGGATTGTTGGAATACATAGTGCCGCATTTTGTGAAGATGAGAGGATAGTGACTATGAGCCCAATGGGATTTACTCCAGATGATTCGGATGAGAATAATTCCAAGGAGCCAGAAAACTCTGCAGATTTTGCGGCGATGATGAAAGATATGCAAGAGAAGATTGCCGAACAATTTCAAAATCTTGGTGTGAGTGCAGATTTC
Organism: Actinomycetota bacterium; assembly: GCA_026392845.1. GTDB lineage: Bacteria > Actinomycetota > Actinomycetes > Nanopelagicales > Nanopelagicaceae > Planktophila. The sequence goes on along the minus strand of JAPLBJ010000050.1, from coordinate 20,136 downwards.
AATCCACTTGGATTTATAAATCAATTTTCGCAAGGTATGCAAAATAGTGCTGCAGGTGCGCTACCTAAAGATGTCGTCGCTGATACTGCAAAGAAATTTGTTCAAGCACAAGGTTCATCTCCCATTGGTGCCAACGATGTTGCTCAAATTCAAGAGGCACTCGCTCTTGCAGAACTCTGGCTCGATGAAGCAACTTTTTTCTCACCTGCAACTGCGCTTCCAAGTAATAGTTCACTCAGTCGAATTGATTGGGTCAATGCAACACTTCCGGGGTGGCAAGCCTTAGTTGAACCTCTAGCCGGCGGTTTCGCTGGTGCGATCAGCGAACTCCTTGATAATGCGATGGAGGCTCAAGCTGGTGAAGGCGAGGCAGGTGCGCTCAATATTCCAGTTGGCGCAATTGCTGGCTTACTTCGCTCATTTATTGGTTCTCTTATGGCAACACAATTAGGTCAATCAGTTGGTGGACTATCTGCAGGAATGACAGGTGCACACGATGTTGGGTTACCACTCCTTGATCCTGCTTACCCAGCACTTGTTCCTCAGAATATAAATGAGTGGGGTAAAGATTTAGATATTCCCATGGAGGAAGTACGCATATTTCATGCCCTTCGCGAGGCAGCAATTGCTCGCCTCTTTGCACATAACCCATGGTTAGTTTCTTATATTCGAAGCGCTGTGACTGAATATGGCAAAGGAATTCGAATAGATATCGATGCAATTCAACGACAAGCACAAGAAGCATTTGAATCCGCACAAGAAAATGGAGAGTTTGATCCGACCAATCCTGAGAGTTTCTCGATAGCACTCAATAAAGGAATATTTACACCGGAAGAAACTCCTGCTCAAAAAAGTGCACTAACAAAATTAGAAACAGCGCTCGCACTCATCGATGGCTGGGCAGATGAAGTAAGTGAGAATGCAGCTGGTGATCGTTTGCCACACATTGGCGCACTAAGTGAAACACATCGACGTCGTCGCGCCACTTCGGCCCCAGCCCAACAACTATTTTCTTCACTCTTTGGTTTAGAAGTTTCACCACGACTTACTCGTGAGGCAAAAGCCTTTTGGAAAAAGGTTCTAGAACTTGGAGATATTGAATCGCGTGATCGCATTTGGGGTGGATTTCTGCCAACTGCCCAAGATCTCTCAACGCCAGAATTGTTTATCGCCAGCACAACGATTCCTGACGATCTCAGCAATCTTTAAAAGCTTAAAAAGCGAAGTCCCCGGGCGCACATTCAATATCTGCCTTCCCCTTGCAGATATAGAACGGTTATCCGAGGACTTCGTGGTCAAAACCTAAGTGAAATAGGGCTAACAATCAAATAAAAATCGCATTGACAAAGGGTTTTTAATTACGATAAAGCGATTTTTCAAAAAGAATGTATTGCAAAATCTCTCAATGTCACGTTGAGATATTGGTAAAGGCGATACCGTTTTCACATGGAAGATTTCTCAGACGATGGCATCCTGCCCGGGATTACAGAGGGTGAGATTGTTGTAGTTCGCTCAGCTCGGCGAAAGAAGAACATCTCTGCCTATCGCCAAGGTGGTCGCATAGTCATATCTATTCCGGCGCGGATGTCGAAAGCTGATGAGCGCGAGATGGTCCCTCAGATGATTGCCAAGATCCGGGCCATGGAGGATGCAAAGATCCCAAGTGAGGAGCGCATGGTCGCTCGCGTCGGCGAACTCCTGAGCGAGCTCGCCCCCGAGATTACTGAGCGCCCGGATGCCGAACGAGCGCTCGCAGCCCCAGAAATCCTAAAAAAAGTCCTCCATTCACAGCCCTAGTTCTCTCATTTTGAGCGTGGGCAGGGGTATCGTCATGCATGCACGCCTGCCCCATACGGGGAGCAATCGAGAGAGGCGCTCACATAGGTGAGCGAAACTCAAAAGTTGTAAGCGTCGATTGGAGGAAAATTATGGCTGAGACATACAAAGGTGACGCTTACTGCGTTAAGTGCAAAGAGAAGCGTGATTTCGAGGGAACTGTAAAGGTCTCTGAATCTGGTCGTCGCATGGCACAGGGAATCTGTCCTGTATGTGGCACCAAGGTAAATCGCATCCTTGGCAAAGCACAGTAATTTTTAGATATTTAGTTATCTAACGTCTATACGTAGGCAAGCCCTCGTGCGCTAACGCGTCTGGGGGTTTGTTCTTTTAAGTTTGCATTCTCATAGTAGCAAGCAAGTTCCTCAGGCGAACTAATGAGGAAAGTTTCACACACCTTCCAGTGTGAAATAGTCGTGCACACCGTATTCGATGAACACTGCGAACATGACACAGAACCCAGGAAGTATCCGCACAAGTAATACGTATTCACCCCGGCTAAAAGCAGGGGTTCGATATTCAAATACCTTTTCGGGCGATCACGAACGAGTTGTAGTGGGTAATTTCGATCACAGTATCGAGTTACATCACAATGGCGCTCGCACAATAGTTGAAATGCTTACCGGAGCTAAGAGTATTGATGAAATTAAGGCGCAGGTAGGAATTTGTGAGGACGAGCTAGATTCGATTCTTGCAACGTTACATAATCATAATTTTCTTGATGTGCGACAGAACAAAATAGTTCTGGCAAATAGATTTCATTCAAGCGTTCCATCTATTGCGGCAAGAGCGACAAAACGAAAAGTTGAAGAGCGAGATCCTGCGTTACAACTTTTACAAAATCGTCTTGCCCCAGAGTTATCAGAAATTACTTGGCGTGATGGAGTAGATGATGGTGGAGTCGAAGTCATTTCAGCTCGCCAGGATTTTGAGATTGAAATATTTGGAAGTAGTCGAATTGCCGTATTACTCTATGGAATATTCCTCGGAAGTGGAGTTACTAATACCCATATGGGGGCACTTGGAGCGAAAGATAATCAGACTATTAGTCATCGAGATATTGGAAGCACGTATCTGCGCGCAAGCGATATCGGCGCGAGTTTTCGTGTAAAACTCTCAGAGTTAGCAAAAGAATTTGCACTCTTTCCCATTCCCTCTGATAGCAAAAGACGAGAAAAGAAAGAGAAGAGTCTGCGCATTTATATAGGAGATCCCACAAAAGAAGATCTATCAACAGGGTTAATTTCTGATTGGATGCGCAAGCGTTTAGATTTCTTTCTTGTTTCAACTCCACAAGGTGGTGGAATTACATGGGGACCACTTGTAAAGCCTGGCAAAACGCCATGTTTGCGATGCATAAATATTTCTCGCTTAGAACAAGGTGATATTTCGCAGTACTTAGAAAATGGTGCAGAGGAAATGGAGAGTTCTATTGCAACTGCACATGAAATCGCAGGCCGTATCGCACAAGAAATTTTGAATTTTGTTGATGAAAATGATGAATCTTTAGTTGGTTCGAGAACCCGTTTTCATTCTGGGGCACTCTGTAATAGAGAACACATTACATATGCTCTACATCCACGCTGTGGATGCGCCTGGGAGTGAACTTTCACGTGGCAACTTCCAATATTTTCCTTCACAATTGCGCCTATGCCTACCGATGCCAATAACCAAGGTAGTGAGATTCCCCAATCCACTGTTGCGCGTACTGCGCGAATGGTTTCAATCCCTATCGGTCTAGCTGGTCGCGGCGCACTCGGTATTGGTCGCCAATTAGTTGGTCAATCAAGCAACGTTGTCTTTGCTGAAATTCAAGAAAAAACTGCTGAACAGCTTTTCAAAGTACTTGGTGAACTCAAGGGCGGAGCGATGAAGTTCGGACAAGCACTCTCTGTTTTTGAGGCAGCGCTACCGGAAGATATTGCAAAGCCTTACCGCGAAACACTGACGAAGCTTCAAGAGTCTGCTCCACCGCTGCCAACTCGAGTTGTTCATAAAGTGCTTGCAAAAGAACTCGGTGAAGATTGGCGAGATAACTTTGCAAGTTTTGAAGATCAACCAACTGCCTCTGCATCAATTGGCCAAGTGCATAAAGCGCAATGGAAAGATGGTCGAACCGTTGCTGTAAAGATTCAATATCCGGGTGCAGCTGAAGCGCTAATTTCAGATCTCAATCAAATTCAACGATTTGCAAAGATTTTTCAATTAGTAATGCCAGGACTTGAGATGAAGCCATTACTTGAAGAATTACGTTCTAGAATTATTGAAGAAGTTGATTATCGTTATGAAGCCCAAGCGCAAGAAACTTATGCGCGCGTTTACGACGGTGATCTAGATATTGCCATTCCTAAAGTAGTGATGGTCTCTGACCGCGTTCTAGTTTCCGAATGGCTAGAGGGAACTCCACTCTCACAAATAATTGCAAAAGGAACACAAGAGCAGAGAAACAATGCAGGAATGAAGTTGGCGCGCTTTCATTTCACTTCACCTGATCGCGCAGGGTTATTACACGCAGATCCACACCCAGGAAATTTTCGTTTACTTACCGATGGTCGCTTAGGCGTCTTAGATTTCGGTGCATGTAATCGATTACCAAATGGCTTTCCAGAGCCAATGAAGAGACTTCTCAAGCATGCACTCGATGATGATTCAACTGCGCTCTATGAAGGTTTCAAAAAGGATGGCTTTATATTGGCCGATGTCGATGTAGATCCAGAATTAGTTCTTGATTTTCTAGTGCCACTTGTTGAGCCACTTCGAACAAAAACTTTCAAATATTCTCGTGAATGGTTACGTGATCAGAGCGCACGCGTTGGAGACCCACGTAATCCAACTGCAAAGATTGGTTTCCAGCTCAACTTACCTGCTGAATACGTTTTGATTCATAGAGTCACACTTGGAACGACTGGAATCTTTTGCCAACTTGAAGCAGAAGGAAACTTCCGAGACGAAGCTCTCTCATGGTTTCCAGAAATTGCACCAGCACTTCTTTAGTTTCCACAGTAACTTCTTATTCACATACCGTTCCTCTCTTCCTTGTCATCTCTCGTAAAGATTAGATAGTTCTCTCCACCTATACATCAGGAGGAGTAAATGAATACAATCAACGAGATCTCAAATGTGAGTAGAAAAGTTCGAAGTCGCACAACACAGTATGAGATTGAACTTCTACAACGCTCAAATTTATTCATTACTCATTTTGCGCATCGTCTCAAGAGATTTCTCATAAATGAACGCGGAGATGTACCGGGATGGGTTTTAGTTGTATTGATGACAACCGGATTGGTAACTGCCATTTGGACTATTGCAGCGCCACGACTTACAGCAATCCTGCGTAATTCTCTTGATGCTATGAATGGTATTCGGTGAAAGCACTCGACAAACGTGTGAAGCATTTTGGGAAATACTTTGCAGATGAAAGAGGAAATATTGAAAGTGCGATGGTAATTATCCCTTTGCTAGTTCTCTTTCTTATTGGAGCTCAACTCATTGTTGCTACAAATATGCGTACCCTCGACATGGCGATCACTCAGAGCCACGCATCCGAGAGAGCTATCACAGGAGTTCTATATGCAAGCGATGAAGTAATAGATCTAAATTCTCCAAATGCATTTGAAAAGATACGAGTTCTTGTAACCCATAAGAGCCGTGCCATTCCACAGTTACTTCCGTATCTCATTGCCATGATAAGTAGAAGCCCTCGTGTCGATGTATCGGGAATTGCTGTGATGGAGAAACTTCCTTGAATTTTTTGGCACGAATAATCAAGGAAGAAAGAGGAAGTGCCTCAGTTGAATTCGTGATGCTTGCTATCCCACTGTTTTTGCCAATCTTTATTTATCTCAACCAATTCGCATCCCTAAGCTGGGGCGAAGAGAGTGCTCAAGTGCTGGCCCGTGAGAGTCTTCGAGGATATGTTCAAACAAGTAGTGATGCGAATGGTCGAAGAGTTGCCGGGCAAGTAATTGCGATTGTTGGAGCAAAAATGGGTTTATCTCCTAAAGAAATTGATTCGATCTCAATAAGAATTGAGTGCAGCAAGAGTCCTTGCATAAGCGCGAGCTCTACGATTAGAAATGAGATTCGAATTCACTTAGATAGTGGTCGAATAGTGAGCGCAATAGCGCAAGAGCACTTGTCTCCATGGCATTGAAAAAGCTAGGAAAACGACTATTTCGTAAATGTAGTGATGAAGAGGGTTCAATTTCACTACTTATCATCGGCCTATTCATCGTGACCCTATTTTCGATAATGGCGATGACTGATATTGCAAGTATTGCTATTGCTCAGCGCTCACTTGTACAAGCAAGTGAAGCTGCGAGCCAACGAGGAACTCACGAGTTAGATCTCGATAATTACTACAAAGGCAAGGGAACGATATTCACTCCATTGATCCGCAGTAGATACTCAGCGCCTAATGTGCGCAGAATCCCAATCAATTGTTCAACAGGTTATTCCGAAGTTATCAAAGAGCTTCATGATTGGAGTGTTAGTTCGAGTGCTCAAAAGAGAATTGAATTAGATGAAATAACTTTGGAATCCTTTGAATGTGATGGCTTTGCAATATCTATTGGCACTCGAGTAATTGCGCAACTTCCATTCGTAATTCCATTATCGAGTTTTAGACAGATTGAATTACATGCTGACGTAGCGACAGAAAATCAACGAAGCGAAGGTTTTTATCTCTTCGGCCTCCGACTTTATTAGTCAGTACTAACTCAGGTAGGCTTGCCCCATGGCCGCCAGAGAGTTCGATCTAGAGATTGCTGCGATCGATGCCACCCTTGTTTCCATTGAAAAAGTTCTGGACCTGCCGAAATTACATAAGCAATCAATTGAATTAGAAGAGCAAGCTGGTGTTCCTAACCTTTGGGATGATCCCGAAAGTGCTCAAAAGATTACGAGCAGACTTTCTAGAGTTCAATCTGAAATTACAAAATTGGAATCATTGCGTAGGCGCGTTGAAGAGCTACCTATTCTCTTTGAATTAGCGGCGAGTGAGCCAGATGGATCAGGCATGAGTGATGCCTTTGCAGAATTAGATTCTGTTGTAAAGGTCATTGGGGAATTAGAAGTTCAGACTCTGCTCAATGGCGAATACGACGATAGAGATGCGCTAATTACTATTCGCTCTGAAGCTGGTGGAGTCGAAGCAGCAGACTGGGCTGAAATGATTATGCGCATGTATCTTCGCTATTGCGAGCGACATAATTTCAATGTCGATGTGCTTGAAACTTCATATGCTGAAGAGGCTGGAATCAAATCAACAACATTCAAAGTTAGCGCTCCTTATGCCTATGGAACTCTTTCAGTTGAACAGGGAACTCACCGTTTAGTTCGAATCTCACCCTTTGATAGTCAGAGCCGTCGTCACACCTCATTTTGTGGCGTGGAAGTTGTCCCTGTTGTTGCGCAAAGCGATCACATTGATATTGATGAAAAAGAGATTCGCGTTGATGTGTATCGCTCATCTGGTCCTGGTGGTCAAGGTGTAAATACAACCGACTCAGCGGTGCGTATTACTCATATGGCAACAGGAATTGTTGTCTCCTGCCAGAACGAGCGTTCACAGATTCAAAATAAGGCAACAGCAATGGCAGTACTGCAATCTAAATTATTGGAGCGACGTCGCCAAGAAGAGCAAGCAAAGATTAATGCACTCAAAGGTGATAACTCAGGGTCGTGGGGAAATCAGATGCGTTCCTATGTTTTAGCGCCATATCAAATGGTGAAAGATTTGCGCACTGATTATGAAACAGGAAATACAAGTGCTGTTCTCGATGGTGAAATTGATGAATTTATTGAAGCTGGAATTCGCTGGCGCCGAAGTAGCTAGTTGCAGATATTCCCTGCGTGGAATCGATAAATATCACATTATTACCACGCTCAAATGCGCGTTAGAGAGGCGCTTTTTTCTCTTATCTCAATAAACTAAGGGCAGTCAGGTCATTGCTCATCGCCCAATCCATGTGGCGCTGCGCGGACCCAAGTATTGATTTCGAGTTTTTAGAGGAGTAGATGTGATTCGTTTAGAAAATGTTACGAAGGTCTACTCTGGCCAAGAACGTCCTGCCCTTGAAAGCGTCAATCTCGAAATTGTTAAGGGTGAATTTGTTTTCCTTGTGGGTCTTTCTGGCTCAGGTAAATCTACATTTTTGCGTTTGATTCTGCGCGAAGAACGCCCAACTGCTGGAACTATCCACGTTGCTGGCAAAGACTTAGGAACCCTGGCAAATCACAAAGTTCCAGAATTACGCCGCCAAGTCGGAACGGTTTTTCAAGATTTTCGTTTATTGCCAAATAAGACAATTACAGAAAATGTTGCATTTACTCTGCACGTATTGGGATATTCGCAGAAGGAGATCAACCGTGAAGTTCCAGAAGTTCTCGAATTAGTTGGGCTAGAAGATAAAGGTGATCGTCTTCCGAATGAAATTTCAGGTGGCGAACAGCAACGTGTGGCAATTGCTCGTGCATATGTGAGCCGTCCACTTATTTTGATTGCTGATGAGCCAACTGGAAACTTGGATCCATCAACGAGCGTTGGAATTATGAAGTTACTTGATCGCATCAATCGCGAAGGAACAACAGTTCTGATGGCAACACATGATTCAGGAATTGTTGATCAGATGCGCAAGCGCGTTATCGAACTTGATGCTGGCCATGTAATTCGAGATCAAGTTCGCGGCGTTTACGGATATACGGGCTAAGGGGAGAAGAGATGCGCGCACGGTTTCTACTAAGTGAAGTACGTATCGGGCTTCGCCGTAACCTCACAATGACATTTGCAGTTGTTGTAACGACTGCAATTTCGCTATCACTTCTCGGCATTGGTCTTCTTTCTAACGCGCAAGTCAGTGCCATGAAGGATTATTGGTATGACAAAATTGAAGTTTCTATATTTTTATGCGGGCCGCTCTCTGAATCACCATCATGTTCTGGTGGAGTAATTACTGCAGGGCAACGCTTACAAATTCAACAAGATCTTCAAGGCCTACCTGTTATTGAAAGTGTTTTTTACGAGTCACAATCACAAGCTTTTGTGCGCTTTCAAGAGCGATTTAAAGATTCTGCTATTGCTCAGAATGTAACTGCAGATCAACTACCAGAATCATTTAGAGTAAAACTCAAAGACCCAACTCAGTATCCAGTAATTGTTAGTGCATTTTCAGGTCGCCCAGGCGTCGATGTAGTTCAAGATCAACGAACTATTTTGGAGAAGTTCTTTAGACTTCTCGCAGTTCTTCGAAATGGTGCCCTACTTGTTGGCCTTGCATCAGTCTTTACTGCAGCGCTTCTAATTAGCAACACACTTCGAATCGCAGCCTTCAATAGACGGCGCGAAACTGGCGTGATGAAACTCGTTGGTGCCTCATCTTGGTCAATTCAACTTCCATTCTTACTTGAAGGTGTCATCTCTGCACTCATTGGATGGGTTCTTGCAACTGGATTACTGGCTGGTCTCAAGAGCGTTGTTGACTCGAAAGTTGCTCCACTGCTTTCCTTTACAAAATTCTTTGGATGGGGCGAAGTCTGGGTTTCATCTGCTTATCTATTGGCAACCGGACTAGTTGTTTCAACGCTTGCTTCATTGATTACACTTCGCCGTTACCTCAAGGTTTAAAACAAAGAGAGTGGGTGAGCGACGATGGTAAAAGAAGTTGGTCGCAAACTCATTGCCCAAAACAAAAAAGCACGCCATGACTATTCAATTGAAGATGTATTTGAATGTGGGCTTGTTCTAACTGGTACTGAGGTGAAATCACTTCGTCTAGGTCGCGCATCCCTTATTGATGGATTTGCAATGGTCCAAGATGGTGAACTCTGGCTTAGCGGCGTTCATATTCCTGAATACACAGAAGGCACATGGACAAATCACACACCTCGCCGTGATCGCAAGCTCTTGGTGCACAAGCAAGAATTACATAAATTGATTGGCAAACTTAAAGAGGGTGGAACAACTCTTATTCCTCTATCGATCTATTTCAAAGATGGAAAAGCAAAGATTGAATTAGCACTTGCTCGCGGAAAGAAAGCACATGATAAGCGCGCTGCGCTGATGGAACGAGAAGCAGGTCGTGAGGCAGAGCGCGAGATTTCACGTCGACAATCTGGAAAGAGTGCGAAGCGCTCAAAGTACGACGACTAATTCCAACTTATTGGTTTCTTCTAACTATCGGTTTCACCCAGTTAGGTAGTCACTCCGAAAATGGGGATAAATAGCCTTCGTACTTGCTCCCTGACATGAACTACTCACAAATAGATAGTCACTCCGAAAATGGGGATGAAGCACATTTTCTACGCGACTATCTATTTGCTTGCTAGTTATTTGTACTTTTTGCGCTCTGATTACGTCTTTACGGAGTTCTCACTTACAATTGGGAAACAATTACATAGGGGATAGAAGTAATGCTTCTAGTTCCCAAGATTTTTCGATATAGAACATGCAAGGTAATAACTTTGCGAGTCTAACGCCGATAGAGGGCTTTTCTTGGCGATGGTGTTGCGGACATCGCCGGAGAAATATTTCGCAAATGAGTTTGTCGGATACTTGTGTGTAAGAGATCCGGAACTGAGAAAACGATAAGCACACTACGCCCGTAGAAGTCTTGTTTTGGTACCGAAGGACCCGGGTTCGATACCCGGCACCTCCACAATTTTTTCTGCGAAATTATTTAAATTAACTGTTGGCCAGCAGGGCCATGTCCGTCGTTTCCACTTGAACGGCCTCCGCCAATTCCTTTGCCTTTCAAATACTTACGTAAGTAGAAATCAGGAAAGAATTCACGACGAATTGCGAAATAATCAGTAACGAGCCCGAAGATTCCAACTGTTTTCCCCATCAGTGGAATAGGTGAGAAAATCAATTGAGTACAGACCAGAATGCTCAAAAATATAATGATGAGAATCGGAATTCTACGATATACCTTTGCTAGCAAAGTTTCACCTGGAATATAGGTAAGGACAAATGCAATGGGTCCACCAAGGATTGCAATCATAAATATGATTGCAACTATTATTGCTAATGATTCCATTCTTATAATCCCTTCCATTCATCACGCAAAACAGAAAATAGTGCCATATCTGTAAATTGGCCGTCATCCTCTTTTACCTTAGATCTGATAACTCCCTCGAGTGTATATCCAGATGCAAGTAATAATTTACGCGAAGCAATATTCTCAACATTGACATGGGCTTGAATACGCTTGTAACCCATTGTTGTAAATCCATAATCAGTGAGCATTTGGCATGCGATTTTTGCAATTCCAGCCCCGCGCATCTCTTTAGTTATCCAATATCCGATTTCAGCACACTCATTTGCTACATCGAAGGAATGGAAAGAGATGGGTCCAACAAAACGTGCATCCGCACCAACTCCCTTTTCAATTATCAATAGGAGTTCGCTTTGGTTGAGAAATGACTGAGGTGCTTTTTCACGAATAAAGAATTCTGCATGCGCCATTGTGTAATTTGCTGGCACGGTCGTGAACTTTGGAATGATTGGATCTTGGCAGGCCTCATATATTGCTGGGATGTCACTCTCTCGCGCAGGGCGCAGAGTAATTAGTCCGCGCGAAAGCGTTGGAACTTCCGTTGGCCACCAAATCATTTGAGAAGTATTACCTATCTAGATGATGGTTTGAAACCTTGAATTCTGAAATCTTGCTGTAATACCCCATATGGACGAGATATAAAGTTACTAAACCGCTTCGAGTATCGGGCGAGCAGGTACGTGGAACTCTTTGCCCGTTGGAGATTTCCAATCGCATGAGCCATCGCTGTTGCTGACTAAATCCCATCCGCCATGCGTTTTCATCCGATGATGCCTTCTACAGAGTGCACCCAAATTTTGTGCACTCGTGTCTCCGCCACTTTCCCAACTCTGTGCATGATCGAGATCCCCTCGATATGCCGACTGTCGACATCCAGGAAATCTGCATGTTCGGTCTCGTGCAATTAGAAAATCAACAAGTTGTTGTGGAGGAAAATATGTTTCACGCCCGTAATCTAGAAGTGCACCACTGTGCGGATCAGTTATAAATCTTCGCCATTTTCCATCGGAGGCAAGTGTTCGGGCAACAGAGGCGGGAATTGCACCATAACCAGCGAGTTGTCCTGGATTTTCTGCAAGTCCTAAAAGAGTTGGAAGATCGATTATGACATTTACGGTAATTGGACGACGGTGTGCGAGTAAATCTTCACTCATGGCAGCAAGTGATTGAGATGCCATCTCGGTGAGTGCATCTGCACGTTTCATATCTGCACTACGAGGATCTTTTTCGCCACGTGACTCGCTTGCATCTTGAGCTTTTTCACTACGCTCTGAGCGAATGATAAATGCTTCAATTGCTTTCATAACGAGTTGAGCATCCTCAGCTGGAAGGATTGCGACAACTGTGGACATTCCATCATTTTCTCGGTAACAACTAACACGTCGTGTATCACGTGCCTTATCAACGATACTTTCAAAATTAGCAGGAGCAACAGTTGCTAATACTGTACGAACTTTATTGGCGACCTGCGCTGGAGTGTGGAATTCTGCATGGGCAAGGGCTTTGCTCTCTATTTCATATATTGCAAACTGAGGTAACCCGTCACGAATAGCAGAGGCTGTTTCGCGAGCAATGACAGTTGCATGTGCGGGGGAGATTTCACCGGAAGCAAGGGCGGAGCATGTATTTGGTAGATGGTTGACTAGAGTGCGAGCAACATCGATACGAATCTGTGCGCTATTTGGAGACATACGCAAAGCGGTAGAAATATCTTCACGCTCTGCATCATCTACTCCGAAGAAAATACCTTCACCAACGGATGGCTCTTCACCAGCGACGGCAACAATCGCTCGTTGCATTGCTGCTTGAAGCCAGGCGCTTTGGCGCTCAAGTGCGCTCAAATAATCTATTCGTGCGCCACTTTCCAGGGTGCGGGGATCAATTGCAATAAGAGAGGCAAGAGTTTCAATACCTGGGGTCGCGCGCAAAAGTGCTGCCACATCTGAACTCGCGATCTTCATAGAGTGAATACTTTAGGAAGGTACTGACATTACTTATTAGTTATACACATGCCCTTTTCGTGAATCGAAGTTCTTCCGAACTCTCACTTTGTTTGAAAAAGGAAATTTTGAAGTCTCACTTGTCTTGAAAAGAAGTTGCCCCGAAGTAGTTCTAATCTTGAAAAAAGTTGTTCTGCACTCACTTTTCTTGAATAGTTGTTGGCGCTCCATGCACGTTGAGGATTTCATCTGCAGATGTCGCCTTTGAATCTCCACCAAGTTTTGAGCCTTCGCCGCTACGATTCAACGGCTTCTTTGGTGTGGCATCTTCACGGTAAATAGCAGGAATTGTTCCAAGCAAACCCTTTTGGAAATCTTCAAAGGCTTGTAGAACTTCTTGCTTTGTATTCATTACAAATGGACCCATCCAAGCAACAGGTTCTTTGATTGGTTGGCCTCCAAGAATGAATAGTTCCAATGCAGGTGAACGTGACTCTTGATTATTTGCTGCGCGAACAACAATCGTGTCACCTTCATCAAAGACAGTGAGTTGACCCATCTGTACAGGGCGAGATTCTTCACCAACAAAACCATGTCCAGCTAATGTATAAACAAGTGCGTTGTAATCACGACGCCAAGGAAGTCGAAGTTCGGCTCCCGGTGCAACAGTTGCATGCACCAAAGTAATTGGAGTTTGTGTTGTTCCTGGTCCTTGATGACCATCTACTTCGCCAGCAATGATTCGAATGAGAGATCCACCATCTGCTGAAGAAACTAGCGCAACATCTTTTGCACGAACATCTTGATAAGCGGGAGGTGACCACTTCTTAGCTGCAGGTAAATTCACCCATAATTGAAAGCCGTGAAATAACCCACCGCTCATTACTAAATGTTCTGGGGGAGTTTCAATATGAAGAATTCCGGCGCCAGCAGTCATCCACTGAGTATCGCCATCTGTAATTGTTCCACCACCACCATTGTTATCTCGGTGATCAAAAATTCCATCGATTATGTAAGTAACAGTTTCAAAGCCACGGTGTGGATGCCATGGAGTTCCTTTTGGTTCTCCCGGTGCGTATTCAACTTCGCCCATTTGATCTAAGTGAATAAAGGGATCTAGTTCTGCAATGTCTACGCCTGCAAATGCGCGACGAACCGGAAAGCCTTCGCCTTCAAAACCTTGAGGTGCAGTCGTAATACTTTTCACACGACGTGCACGAGCATCAGGTGCGCTACTCACGCGAGGCAAAATTGTTATATCGCTAACGGTTACTGCAGGCATTTCGATTCCCCTTCGACTACGCCAAGAGTAATTGAACTTTCAACTACTTGCAATTCGAAAAGGTGTAAAGCAAAAAGCTGGGCTAAAGGTGACTGTGCTCTTATCTTTTCAGTCACCATAGCCGCAGCTTTTGGCTTGTCTACTTTCTAAAGTGCCTTAAGCGCTCCAACTACCTTAGTGAGGGAAGCTTTCGCATCACCGAATAGAAGCATGGTCTTTGGATCATAGAGAAGTTCATTCTCGATTCCCGCAAAACCAGGACGCATAGAACGCTTCAAGAAAATTACATTTGCAGCATTTGAAACTTCAAGAATTGGCATTCCATAAATCGGGCAACCAGGTGTGTTCTGCGCTGCAGGATTCACAACGTCATTTGCACCAATAACGATTGCAACATCTGTTTGACCAAAAGTTGGATTCACTTCATCCATTTCAAGAAGTTGATCGTATGGAACATTTGCTTCGGCAAGAAGTACGTTCATATGACCAGGCATACGTCCTGCAACTGGGTGAATTCCATATGCAACATCAATGCCTTTAGAAATCATCAAATCTGCAAGTTCGCGAACTGTGTGCTGTGCTTGCGCAACGGCAAGTCCAAAACCAGGAACGATAACTACGCGACGTGCATAGTTGAGCAAGATTGCAACGTCATCTGGTGAACCTGAACGCACTGGGCGATCTTCGGCAACCCCAGAAGTATCTTGTGGCTTTGCAGTAAATGCACCAAAGAGTGTTCCAAAGAGTGAACGTCCCATGGCCTCTGCCATCAAGCGAGTCAGGATTGTTCCTGAAGCTCCTACGAGCGTTCCAGCAATAATCAATAGAACAGAGTCGAGCACGTATCCACTTGCAGCAACTGTTAGACCAGTAAATGCATTGAGAAGTGAGATGACAATCGGTACATCTGCGCCACCAACTGGTAGTACGAAGAGCACGCCAAAAAGAAGAGAGAGACCGGCAAGAACCAATAGCGGAGTTGTTCCAAGAGCAGTTACAACCCATACCGCTACGCCTAATACAGCAACGAGTGTTCCTGCAATAACGAAGCGCCCTCCAGGAAAGACAACTGGACGTGTAGTCATAAGTTCTTGAAGCTTCATAAATGTAATGATGGAACCGCTAAATGAAACGCATCCAACGATGACTGTAAATACTGTGAAAATAACTTCTGCAGTTGTAGCTGTATCACCTAAGTGAAGGTATTCAACGATTGCAACAAGTGCAGCTGCGCCGCCACCAACACCATTGAATAGTGCAACTAGTTGTGGCATCTGGGTCATTTGAACTTTGCGAGCAGCAGGCACGCCAACGAGTGCTCCAACAGCTATTGCGCCAAGAATCCACCCTAAGTTATTGAGCGGAAGAGAGGAGCCTTCATTTGCATAAAAGAAAACAACGAGCATTGCAATAGTTGCACCAAGTGCACCGATTTTATTTCCACGGCGTGCAGTCTTTGGATGTGACAAACCTTTGAGTGCAAGAATAAAGCAGACACCTGCAAAAAGGCCAATGAGGTCATAGATAGTGCGGCTCATTATTTCTTACCCTTGAACATTTCAAGCATTCGATCTGTTACGACAAAGCCACCGACCATATTGATAGTTGCAAGCACGATTGCTCCAACAGCTAATCCAAGTTCAAGATTTGTAGTGCTGTGGTCGGCAACAATTATTGCTCCAACCAAGATCACACCGTGAATTGCATTTGCACCACTCATAAGAGGTGTGTGCAGCGTTGAGGAAACTTTAGATACAACTTCAAATCCGACGAATACCGCCAGCGTGAAGATGGAGATGATGGCAACTGCACTCATTACTTAGCTCCTCCTGAATTTCTGCGAGCACCAGCATGTGTTACTGCTGCACCATTGATAATTTCATCCTCAAAATTGAGGTCAAATGAGACAGGGGCACCATCTGCGCCAGCCTTAGTAAATAGAGTAAGTAGATTGACTACGTTTCGTGAATACAAGCTGGAAGCATGGAAAGACAACTGGCTCGGAACATCTTTTCCGCCCCAAATCTTTACTCCACCAGAGGTAGTAACAACTTCACCTGGCTTTGATCCCTCAACATTGCCGCCAGATTCTGCAGCTAAGTCAACGATGATTGTTCCTGGAGCCATGGAATCAACCATTGCTTGCGTCATCAAACGTGGAGCAGCGCGACCAGGAACTGCTGCAGTAGTAATGACTAAATGTGATTTAGCAATGTAAGGAGTCAAAAGTTCGCGCTGTTTTGCTGCGCGCTCTTCTGTCATCTCGCGTGCGTAACCACCAGCACCTTCTAGTGCTTCAAGTTCGAGATCAATAAATGTTGCACCCATTGATTTCACTTCATCAGCAGAAGATGGACGCACATCGTAGGCAGAAACAACTGCGCCAAGTCGACGAGCTGTTGCAATTGCTTGCAGTCCTGCAACACCCGCACCTAGTACAAGTACTTGAGCCGGTGTAACAGTTCCAGCTGCTGTCATAAGTAATGGGAAGAAACGCGGTGACATTTCTGCACCAACGAGCACTGCGCGATAACCCGCACATAGCGCCTGTGAAGTTAGTGCATCCATTGACTGAGCACGCGAAATACGTGGAACGAGTTCAAGTGAGAAAGCAGTAACTCCTGCGCTTGCTGCTGCCTCAATGGAATCAACTGCAGTAACGGGAGAAAGGAATGAAATGGTAATTGCACCCTTTTTCAACTTAGACATCTGCGCTGGAGTGAGTGGCTGTACTGATAAAACAACATCGGCGTCACTGAGCACTTCACTCTTAGCAATTGATGCGCCTGCACTTACATAATCTGCATCAGTTGCTTGAGCATGGATGCCAGCACCTGATTCGATAACGACATCGAGTCCAAGTCTGGTGAGTTTGTTAATGATGTCTGGGACAAGCGCTACGCGCTTCTCTCCATCTCGAATTTCTAAAGGGACGGCTACTCGCATGCCCATAAGGTATCGGTTACTTGCGAGTCAGGCTACTTCGAACCTGCTAGTTCTCCGCGAGATAAGTGATACAAAAGCGCCTGAATAGTTGTGCGGCGATGGTAAGCCTCGCGCCAAATTACAGATCGTGGACCATCAATTACAGATGCAGAAACTTCCTCTCCGCGATGCGCTGGTAAACAATGCATGAATATTGAATCTTTTTCGGTAGCGGCCATCAAAGAATCTGTTACAGAGAAGGGAGACAGTGCAGCAACTTTCTCTTTTCGATCAAATTCTGAATCACCCATCGACATCCACACATCTGTATATAAAACACTCGCACCGCGTGCTGCTTCATCTGCGTTATGGATTACTTCGATAGTGGCACCACTCTTTTTAGCTATCTGTTGTGCCATATCAACATACTTTCTATTTGGAGCCCATTTACCTTCGGGGGTTGCAGTAACAACATGTGCTCCCATGATTGCTCCCATGACGAGCCAGGCGTTAGCCATATTGTTTCCATCACCAAGATAAACAAATTTTCTGCCTGCAATATCTTTGCCGAAAGTTTCGCGAATTGTTAGCCAATCTGCAAGTAATTGTGTTGGGTGATCATCATCAGTGAGTGCATTAATTACAGGAATAGAGGCATGCATACCAAGTTCATCAACTTCGCTTTGCGCAAATGTTCTAATAATTAGTGCATCGCAATAGCCGCTAATTATTTTTGCAGTATCTGCAATGGTTTCACCGCGACCTAATTGCAGTTCATCACCACGGATAAATATCGGAGTTCCACCTAAGTGAGCAACGGCAGTTTCAGAGGAAAGGCGAGTGCGCGTTGAAGGCTTTGTCATATAAATAGCTACCGTTTTATTTGCTAGCGCTGTGGAGGCCGATAGTGGTTTTGCCGCGAAGTCACTTGCAGTTGCGAGCAGGAGTTCAACATCCTCGCGGGATAAATCTGCAGTGTGTAATAAGTCCTTCATTTAGCAATTCTACCCGCAGAAAGAGGATGCTCAAAGCAAGATATGGCGGGTATCCTTGCTCCCATCATGGGAATCTTTAAGAAACTTGGGACTCAAGGCGATACCGATACAGATTTATTGACTCGCCCAGAGCTTGTTGAAGACGATGGAAGTCATGATCGTTTTTCACATTATGTTAAGAAAGAAAAAATTGTCGAGTCTGCAGTCACTGGCAAAGCGGTGAAAGCATTATGTGGTAAAAAATGGATACCTTCACGTGATCCAGAAAAATATCCAATCTGCCCTACATGTAAAGAAATTCACGCAGGATTGCGTCCTGCCCCAGAAGATAAATAGCAAAAAGCGGATTGCGATAGTGCGCTACTGATTATGTGGCGTGGTCTAAGGATTTTCTCAAGTCCACCCGATACTCTAAAAAACCTTATGGGCATGAAACCGAGATTCGTATCCCGTGTAACAACGATTCTCCTCACCTCGGTATTTCTAACTCTGTTTATTCCACATTCAAATAGTGCGGATTCTCCAAATCAACCACCGCGAGAAATACTCTCAGGTTGGATTCCATACTATTCAGTAAAAACTGTGATGCCATTTGTAAAGAAGATTCCAGGAATTGGTCGAAATGAAACTGCTACTGCTGAAATATGTGATGCGACTCAGTATGGTCAGGCTGAAAATGAAAGTCTTACGGCTTCGTATCTCTTCACAAACGCTGACCTTATAAAAGAGGTAAATCCTTTTTGGTTCACACTCAAAAGTGCAACGACAATCCGTAATGATTATGTAACCGGTAATCCTTCGTGGCCAATGGCAACAACAGCCTGCTTGATGAAGCGAGCTGGAATATCGGTAGTTCCGACAATTACGGATGGCACAGCAAAATTACAACTCTCTGGCTTACTAGCTAATACACAGAGCCGTACTCAAATTGTGGAAAGTATTGCAACGCTTGTAAGCACAAATAATTTTGATGGAATTGACTTAGATTTTGAAGGCTTTGCATTTGTTGATGGAAACACAACGTGGGCTAAAACATCACCATTGTGGGTAGCATTTATAAAAGAGCTAAGCGTAAAACTTCATTCAGATGGTAAAACGTTATCTGTTACCACCCCAGTACTTTTCGATCCAACACAAAAGAGCAAGGGTTACACGGTCTATGCATGGGCAGCAATTGCAAATGATATTGATCGTTTGCGAATAATGACGTATGACTATTCAGTTGCTAAACCTGGACCGATTGGTCCAATCGAATGGACAGAACGTGCTGTCAAATACGCGGTAAGTGTGATGGATTCTTCTAAAGTCTTTGTTGGATTGCCTGGTTATGGCCGTGATTGGATAACAAAAATAGTCGGATCTTGTCCAACATCAGCACCCGCTGGAACAAAACTAGGAGCTAAGGCTGCAACTTTTAAAATGAATTATGCAAACGAGAAGGCAATTATTGATAAATCAATTCCATTATTCGATACCAAGACTGCCGAATCCACTTATTCATATAATCAAATTTATAATGGCGAAAATACAAAGGGTTTAGCTACCTCATGTACGGTTTCGCGAACTGCTTGGTTTCAAGATAGTCAGTCATATGCAATTCGAGCCGCATTGGTTGAGAAGTACAAACTTGCAGGTGTGGCTTTATGGACGTTGGGAATGGAAGCAGAAGCGGCAACGCAAGCAATACGAACTGCTGCAATGTCATTTGCCCCAGAGGAATTAACAAGCACTATTTCGGTAGATAAAAATGAAATTACCTATGGTCAGCCATTTCTACTATCTGGTCTGATCACCGGTGAAAATAAGGTTGGAAAGAGTGGAATTCCTGTAATCGTTGAATACAGAAAATCTGATCAGCAACCGTGGAGGAAACTAACTGAAGTAGTCACTTCAACGGATGGGACAATTTCAATACCCCTAACTTTCGCCTCTCTTACATATTTACAAATACGAACAGAGGGAACATGGGAAGTTGGCGCATCTGTAAGCAATCAGAGCTTCGTGCAGATCCGACCACGCCTTTCCCTCAATGCCCCTGCAGTTCTAAATGTAGGCAAGGAGATTGTGATATCTGGCAACGTGTATCCAAGAAAAACTGGTGTCAC
>JAPLBJ010000042.1 GCA_026392845.1 Actinomycetota bacterium | reverse complement strand
ATGTCTGATC
Source organism: Actinomycetota bacterium (assembly GCA_026392845.1). GTDB lineage: Bacteria > Actinomycetota > Actinomycetes > Nanopelagicales > Nanopelagicaceae > Planktophila. Next base: position 46,620 of record JAPLBJ010000042.1, on the reverse strand, counting down.
CAGACATGATCGAAAAAATTCAAGCAGCGGTTTCTATCCCTGTTATGGCAAAAGCTCGCATCGGCCATTTTGTAGAAGCGCGTATTTTGGAAAGCCTTGGTGTTGATTACATCGATGAGTCAGAAGTTCTCACACCTGCAGATTACGAAAACCATATTGATAAGTGGGATTTCAAAGTTCCTTTTGTTTGCGGTGCAACAAATCTTGGTGAAGCTCTGCGTCGTATCAATGAAGGCGCTGCGATGATTCGTTCTAAGGGTGAAGCTGGAACAGGCGATGTTTCAAATGCAATGCAACATATGCGCAAAATTGGTGGAGAAATTCGCCGACTTTCTTCTATGCGCGAAGATGAACTCTATGTTGCTGCTAAAGAGATGCAGGCACCATTTGAATTGGTAAAAGAGGTAGCAGCAAATGGCAAACTGCCAGTTGTTCTATTTACAGCTGGTGGAATTGCAACTCCAGCAGATGCTGCCCTGATGATGAGTATGGGCGCTGATGGCGTGTTTATCGGTTCAGGAATTTTCAAGTCAGGAAATCCGGCGCAACGCGCAGCAGCATGCGTGAAGGCGACAACCTTCTTTGATGACGCAAAGGTCCTTGCCCAAGTTTCTCGTGGTCTCGGAGAAGCAATGGTCGGTATCAATGTTGCAGATCTGCCAGCACCACACCGCCTTGCTGAGCGCGGTTGGTAATAATTCGTAATGAAGGTTGGCGTACTCGCACTCCAAGGTGATGTTCGCGAACATGTTAGTTCTCTCATTGCTAGCGGTGTAAATCCAATAACCGTACGTCGAATCGAAGAACTCAACAGCGTTGATGCCCTGGTAATTCCTGGGGGAGAATCAACAACTATTGCCCAGCTAGCAGAGCACTATGAATTGCTACAACCAATTCGCACACGTATTCGCGAAGGTATGCCGGTATATGGATCTTGCGCAGGAATGATTCTTCTCGCCGATAGAGTTTTGGATGCTGTTGAGGGACAAAAGACTTTCGGCGGATTAGATATTACAGTTCGCCGAAATGCCTTCGGCCGCCAAGTAGATTCATTTGAAAGCGATATTGATTTCAATGACGGAAGCAGGGAGAAGGTTCACGCGGTTTTTATACGCGCTCCCTGGGTAGAAGAAACTGGAAAAGATGTAACGGTGCTTGCAACTGTGATTTCACCCGATGGTCAATCGCATCCAGTGGCAGTGCGCGGAAATAATCTTTTGGCAACATCATTTCATCCTGAGCTAACGGGGGATCATCGCATCCATCGCTATTTCATAGAGGAAATTGCACATCCCGCCCTAGTTCGGGGTGGGCACAGATAGTTTGCGATAAAGTAAGCCCAGTTCAAAACGAGTGAGGTGTTTACATGTCAGGCCATTCCAAATGGGCTACGACCAAGCATAAAAAGGCCATTACTGATGGTCGTCGTGCAAAGTCTTTTGCAAAGCTAATCAAGGGAATTGAAGTTGCTTCGCGCAATGGTGGCCCAGATGTCGATGGAAACCCGACGCTCTTTGATGCTATTGCAAAAGCGAAAAAAGCATCCATGCCCGCCGACAATATTTCAAGAGCAGTCAAGCGCGGAGCGGGTCTTGAATCTGGCGGAGCGGATTGGCAAACAATTATGTATGAGGGCTATGGCCCCAATGGCGTTGCAATAATGATTGAGTGTTTATCGGATAATCGAAATCGTGCAGCATCGGAAGTACGCGTAGCAGTTACTCGCAATGGTGGAAATATGGCTGATCCTGGTTCAGTTTCATACCTTTTCAATCGCAAAGGGGTCATCATTGTTTCAAAAAATGGCGGCGTAACTGAAGACAAAGTATTGGAAGCTGTTCTTGAAGCTAGCGCTGAAGAAGTAAACGATATGGGTGAAGCGTTTGAAGTTGTGTGTGAAGCCAGTGACATAGTCGCAGTTCGCAGCGCACTACAAGGCGCTGGAATTGATTATGAATCAGCTGACTCTTCATTCCTGCCATCCCTTTCAATTCCACTGGATGCAGAGGGTGCTGCAAAGGTTTTCGCACTGATTGATGCGATTGAAGAACTAGACGATGTACAAAATGTTTATAGTAATTTCGATGTATCTGATGAGGTAATGGCGAGTTTGGGATGAAGGTTTTGGGAGTTGACCCAGGGCTCACTCGTTGCGGTATTGGAATTGTCGAGGGATCTACTGGCAAGCAACTCTCACTCGTTGGTGTTGGAGTGATAAAGACACCGACTGATATTGCACTAGAGATGCGACTTCTTGACCTAGATAGCCAATTGGGCGAATGGATCAATATGTATTCACCTGATGTAATGAATAAGAAGCAAGTTGCAGATATGGTCGTTCATATTTTGAAATTAGAGAGCGCTCCTAAACCAGTTGATAGTACCGACGCTTTAGCCCTTGCAATTTGTAATATCTGGCGAGGGAGTGCGAATACAAAGATTGCACATGCACTTGAAGCAGAAAAATCTCGATTGCGTAAGTTGCGTGCGCGATGATTTCATTACTCAATGGAACGATTCGCGCAATACATAGCGATCGAGTAATAATCGAAGTACAAGGAGTTGGCTATTCAGTTCTAGTAACCGGTGCGACGAGTGCATCGCTAACTTTAGGTGCTACGGCTATTGTGCATACATCTCTGATTGTGCGCGAGGATTCATTGACGCTTTTTGGTTTTCTAGATGAAGAAAGTAAGAACACCTTTGAACTGTTGCAGACTGTTTCAGGAATAGGCCCAAAGGTTGCCCTTTCAATTTTAGGTTCGCTCTCGATTGAAGATCTCGCGCGCGCCATTGCTCAAGAAAATGTTGGAGCAATAGAGAAAGTACCCGGCATTGGTAAAAAGGGCGCTCAGCGCATGATTCTTGAACTCGAGGGAAAAATGACTCGTGTGGGGGCACATTCCAATCAGATGAATCACCAACCTGCTTGGCGCGAACAACTGACGAGCGCACTTGTTTCACTAGGTTTCACACCAAAAGATTCCGACAATGCAATCAGTGCTTTGGTTTCACGATTGCACAATGAAGGCATTGATCCAGCCGATGTCGCTCTGGGTGATCTACTCAAGAAAGCTCTTGCAAATGGAAAATAGCGAAGAGCGGTTAGTCGCTGCGCAGTCATTGGGAGAAGAGTCCGTTGTAGAAAATGCTCTGCGTCCTAAAAATCTAAAGGAATTCATCGGCCAAGAACGTGTGCGCGAACAAATCGATGTTCTTCTATCTGCTGCGCGCCAACGTGGGTCAAGCGCTGATCACATTTTATTATCAGGTCCTCCTGGATTGGGTAAAACAACTCTGGCGCTCATTCTTGCAAGCGAGATGGACACTCCTATTCGTATTACGAGCGGTCCAGCGATAACACATGCAGGAGATTTAGCAGCGATTCTTTCTTCGCTCGTCGAAGGTGAAATTCTCTTTTTGGATGAAATTCATCGCTTACCAAGGCCGGCAGAAGAACTTCTCTATCTAGCAATGGAAGATTTTCGAGTCGATGTCGTTGTAGGCAAGGGACCTGGCGCAACAGCGATTCCACTACAACTACCGCATTTTACTTTAGTTGGCGCCACAACGCGTGCTGGGTTATTGCCAAGTCCGCTACGCGATCGTTTCGGTTTCACTGCGCATCTAGATTTTTATCAAGAAAGTGAACTAGAAAGAGTATTGGTACGAAGTGCAAATCTCTTAGGTGTCACGATCGATACAAAAGCTGTAAGTGAAATTGCGCGACGTTCCCGAGGAACACCTCGAATCGCAAATAGATTATTACGTCGCGTTCGAGATTACGCACAAGTTCAAGGAAGTTCATCAATAACTCTTGCCGATGCGAGGCAGGCGCTGGAAATTTATGAAGTAGATGAAATCGGTTTAGATCGACTAGATCGCGCAGTACTTATTGCCCTCATCGAGCGATTCAATGGGGGACCAGTAGGTCTATCGACACTGGCCATTGCAGTGGGCGAAGAGGTTGAGACTGTGGAATCAGTTGCTGAACCATTCCTGGTTCGCAATGGTTTTATGGCTAGAACCCCAAGGGGACGGATTGCAACAGCCTTGGGCTGGAGCCACATAGGACGAACACCACCCGCGGGAATTGCGACTCTTTTCGACACGCCTGCACCTGATGCCTAGACTCTCGTCCTATGTCTACAACTACTAAACCCGTAAAGACGACTGGCCGCCCAGGACGCACTCTGGCAATTCTGGCCCTCGTTCTCTTCGCTCTACTCGGTGCAGTCTTTATTCAAGGAGCAACGCAAGTTCGCTTAGGTCTAGACCTTCGAGGCGGAACGAGCGTGACTCTTCAACCACGTATTGCGCCAGGGGAAGCCGGAAAAGTTACTAACGAAGCGATAGATCAAGCGGTTGCAATTATTCGCCAACGTGTGAACTCACTCGGTGTCGCAGAGAGCGAAGTTGCAGCGCAGGGTAGTGGAACAAATCGTCAAATTGTTATCTCTGTTCCTGGAGATACTGGGCGACGCGTTGTTGAACTAGTTGGACAGACAGCTGAGCTTCGATTCAGACAAGTACTTGCTGAAACCTCAGGAGTGCCAAATCTTTCGGATACAGCAACTGCAGCAACTCCAGTAGCTGGAATAGCACCAGATGTAAATGCGCGTTTTGCTAATTTGGATTGTTCTCTTGAAGCTAACCGAAAGGGAACAGGTAGCGACGCAGCCGATCAAGCCATAGTTGCGTGTAGTCGAGAAGGCGGAAGTAAATACATTTTGGCTCCTGCTGAAGTTTTAGGTCGCCAGGTTTCTAAAGCGTCTGCGGGCCTTGATACACAAGGTGGAAGCATTTGGTATGTATCACTGACTTTCAATGATGAAGGAACAAAAGCATTTGGTGCGCTAACAACTCGCGTGACATCACTTGCAACACCACTGAATCAAGTCGCAATCGTTCTCGATGGATTAGTCGTTTCTGCGCCACGTATCAACGAACCAATTCCTTCAGGTAATGCACAAATCACTGGTAGCTTCACACAAGTAGAGGCTGCAGATCTTGCAAATGTTTTGAAGTATGGAGCGCTTCCACTTGCATTTGATCGCGGAGAAGTTCAACAGATTTCACCAACGCTGGGAGCTGATCAATTACAAGCAGGTTTGTTGGCTGGTGCTCTTGGACTTCTTCTCGTCCTTATCTATTCTCTCCTTTATTACAGAGGGCTTGGTCTCGTAACGGCTGGATCACTATTTGTTGCAGGTGGCTTGGTCTATCTACTTATTCTCCTTCTTGGTGAGTGGATCGGATTTACTCTGACATTGGCCGGTATTGCCGGTCTCATCGTTGCCATTGGTATTACCGCTGACTCATTTATCGTCTACTTCGAACGTATTCGAGATGAAGTTCGCGATGGTCGTTCACTCCGTACAGCAGTCGAGACAGGATGGTTGCGTGCTCGACGCACAATTCTCGTCGCTGACTTCGTATCTGTGATCGCCGCTGTATTGCTCTATTTCTTTGCAGTCGGTGGAGTTCGAGGTTTTGCCTTTACGCTAGGTCTTACAACACTTGTTGACCTCATTGTTGTCTTTGCCTTCACAAAGCCAATTACCACTGTGATCTCGAATTTTAATTTTTACAGTTCAGGTCATCCACTGTCAGGTTTCTCGGCTAAGAGCCTTGGAACAATCTCTGCACCAAAGGAGGCATAACAATGTCATCACTATCAGGTATTGGTGGACGTCTTTATCGCGGTGAAACCTCATTTGATTTCATCGGCAAGCGTCGTCGTTGGTATGCAGTTTCCGGCCTTCTCATCATTGCATCGATCGGTGCTCTCGCAATTCAAGGCCTACACCTCGGTATTGAATTCAAGGGTGGATCTTCCTACATCGTTACAAAGCAGGGTGTCACTGTTGAGCAGGCTCGCGCTGCTGTTGAATCAACTGGAATTTCAGGTGAGACAATTATTCAGAAAATTGGAACAGAGAAGATACGCGTTCAAACAGGTGCTCTGACATCCGTTGAATCTAATGCCCTTGAGGATGCTCTTGCGACCAAACTTGGAGTTTCGGTTGCCTCGATTGATACGCAAATCATCGGACCTTCGTGGGGTAAAGAAATTACTCGCAAAGCTCTTTATGGTCTGATTGGTTTTGTCATTGTTGTGATGCTCTATCTCGCAATGGCATTTGAACCGAAAATGGCAATCGCAGCAATCATCGCCGTTGTTCACGACGTCTTTATTACCGTTGGAATTTATGCACTCGTTGGATTCGATGTAACACCTGCGACGGTAATCGGATTCCTTACTATCCTGGGATATTCCCTTTATGACACAGTTGTTGTATTCGACAAAGTTCGAGAGAACACCCGAACAATTACTTCAACGTCAAAGAGCACATATTCACAGGCAGCAAATCTTGCGGTGAATCAAACGTTAGTTCGCTCTTTCAACACTTCATTGATTGCCTTGATTCCAGTAGGTTCCATCCTCTTCGTTGGAGCCGGATTATTGGGAGCTGGAACACTCAAAGATTTATCGCTAGCGCTCTTTATCGGCCTAGCAACTGGTACATATTCTTCAATCTTTATCGCTACGCCTATCTTGGCTGTTCTACGTGAGCGCGAACCTGCAATGCAAGCACTTGCAAAGCGAGTCAATGCTCGTGGGGGAAGCGCTGCAAGTACTGAAGGATCTTCTGCATCAGTCAGTTCTGCCAGTTCAACACTTGTGACTGAGCGACGTGGCCCACGTAATCAACCAAAGCGAAAAGGTCGCAAGTAGGGACGTGTACTCAATGGATACTTTGATTGCACCGATTCTTAGTGCACTCAAAGAGAACCATGCAAATGTTCCACTAGAAAACGTGGAGCGTGCTTTCCTTATTGCCCAGCAAGCGCACGAAGGACAACTACGTAAATCTGGTGATCAATATATTACTCATCCAGTTGCGGTCGCTGAAATTCTCGCTGAACTTGGGCTCAATCCATCAACAATTATTGCTGCCCTACTCCATGACACTGTGGAAGATACGCCTTATTCACTTGAGCAGTTACGAAAAGATTTCGGCGATGAAATTGCATCCTTGGTCGATGGTGTTACAAAGTTAGACAAACTTACATATGGCCCAACAGCCGAGGCCGAAACAGTACGCAAGATGGTTGTTGCGATGTCTCGAGATATTCGAGTTCTGGTTATCAAACTTGCAGATCGACTACATAACGCACGTACATGGAAGTATGTATCTTCCGAAAGTGCATCCCGAAAAGCACGAGAAACACTTGATATCTACGCACCGTTGGCGCACCGACTTGGAATGAATGCTATTAAGTGGGAGTTAGAAGATCTTTCCTTTGAAATCCTAGAGCCTAAAAAGTTTGAAGAGATTGCTCGACTTGTTGCAGATCGCTCACCTGCTCGTCAGGCACTGAGTGAAGATGTGATCAGCGCTGTTCGAGAAGACTTACTGAGAGATGGCATTGAAGCAACAGTTACTGGACGACAGAAGCATTTTTTTAGTGTGTATCAAAAGATGGTCGTTCGTGGACGAGATTTCAATGATATTTATGACCTTGTTGGTATTCGGGTTCTTGTAGAAGATGTTCGCAATTGTTATGCAGTCCTTGGTTCTATCCACGCGCGCTGGAGCCCAGTACCTGGACGATTCAAAGACTATATTGCGATGCCAAAATTCAATCTTTATCAATCACTTCATACAACCGTGATTGGACCAACAGGTAAGGCTATTGAGATACAGATTCGCACCTACGATATGCATTCTCGTGCAGAGTTCGGTATCGCGGCTCACTGGAAATACAAGCAAGGAAATGAGAGTAATTCATCCTCACCTGAAATGCTCTGGCTTCGTCAACTACATGAATGGCAGAAAGAGACAGAGGATCCTTCAGAATTTCTTGAAGCGTTACGTTTTGATTTAGGCTCACCTGAAGTATTTGTCTTCACACCAAAGGGCAGTGTTATCGCTCTACCTGGTGGCTCAACACCGGTTGATTTTGCATATTCCGTTCATACAGATGTTGGCGATCGATGCGCGGGAGCAAAGGTCAATGGACGCCTCGTTCCCCTGGAATCAAAATTGGCTAATGGTGATGTTGTAGAAATTGTTACGAATAAAAGTGATTCTGCCAGTCCAAGTCGTGACTGGCTCAACTTCGTAAAAAGTCCAAGAGCGAGATCAAAGATAAAGGCCTGGTTTAGCAAAGAGCGCAGAGAAGAAGCAATTGATGCTGGACGTGAATCGATTGCACGCCAGATGCGCAAAGCGGGACTTCCCTTGCAAAAGATTTTTGCCGGCCTTTCTCTACTGGAGTTAGCGCACGAACTTCGTTACACAGATATTGAAGCTCTTTATTCGGCAGTGGGCGATGGCCATGTCTCAGCGGCATCCATAATCGAAAAACTAGTGGCCTCCATGACGCTAGAGGATTCGCATCCAGAACCAACAATGGATGCGCTTCCAACTCACATCACTTCATCAAGGCGATCTAGTAATGCCGTTGAAGTTATTGGCGTCGGAGATGTCTTAGTAAAGCTTGCTCGTTGTTGCACGCCGGTTCCTGGAGATTCAATTATGGGATTTATAACTAAGGGCAGTGGGGTATCTATTCACCGTGGCGATTGCATCAATGCAGATGACCTACGCTCTACTCAAAGTGAACGCGTTGTCGACGTTCGTTGGCGCGCAGGTGCTGCAAGTGTTTTCCTAGTCAATATCCAAGTTGAAGCACTCGATCGTCCATCTTTGCTTGCAGATGTCACTCGAACTCTTTCAGATCAACATGTAAATATCTTGAGCGCATCAGTTACCACATCAAAAGATAGAACTGCTTTCTCTCGATTTACTTTTGAAATGGCAGATGCAAAACATCTAGATGCCGTATTAGCAGCAGTTCGCACTATTGAAGGCGTGTATGACGTTTATCGAACAACTAATAACTAGCAGTTAGTTGAATTCAGCTAAACCCTTTTCGGCCTCTCCGAGCCAAACACGTCGAGCGGCTGCAGATTCGAGAGCCTCAGCAGCCTTCTTTGCATTTCCTGCTGCCGTTGCCTTTGCTGCAGCTTTTTCATAATTCTCTATTGCATCGCTGAGTTGGCGAACAACTTCATTAGCTCGCGCCTTTGCAGCAGGATCAGTCTTGCGCCACACCTCTGCCTCCGTGGCTTTGATCGCTTCTTCAACAACTCGCACGCGAGCATCGAGTGCACTGCGCTTGTCGCGATGAGTCATGCCAATCTTTTCCCATGAGCGAAGATGATCGCGCAGCGCGTTTTTGGCTTCTTTCAAATCCTTGATTGGAAGGAGTGCTTCGATGAGATGGATTAATTCTTCACGCTTTGCAAGATTTGCAGCCATAGTTACATCACGCTTTTCTAGGTCAGCGATTTTCGCTGCAAAGAATGCATCTTGAGATTTTTTGAACTTCGCCCACAATTTTGTGTCATCACTTGGTTTGCCACGTCCAGCGGCTTTCCAGGCATCCATGAGAGTTTTGAATTGACGAGCCGTTGCAACCCAATCAGTTGATGTTGCAAGCTTCTCGGCTTGAGCAACGAGCTCTTTCTTGGCATCACTTACTTTGCTCTGCGTCGCTTCTAGGGAGGCAAAGTGAGTGCGGCGACGCTTATCAAACTTATTGCGCGAACTTGAGAATCTCTTCCAGAGATCGCCATCTGCCTTCTTATCTAAACGCGGTGCAAGTTTCCACTCATCGAGTAGTTGCTTGAGACGATCACCTGTTACTTTCCAATTCTCTGACATGGCAAGAGATTCGGCCTCAACAACAATCTTTTCTTTCTCTACAAGAATCTGCTCACGCCGAGCGTTTTTTGCTGCAACTTCTGCAGCCTTCTTTGCCTCATATGCTTCGCGATGACCCTCAATGAGTGGCTCTAGCTGTTCTACCGATGATGCCAGGGCTGCTAAATCTCCCACACCATTGAGTTCGCGTACTTGATCGCGTAACTTCTTTACAGCGATGTGAGCATCGGAGGGAACGATGGCGCCACTTTTGATGCGAGCAGCGAGAAGTGCGATTTCACCTGCGACTAATTCGAATTTTCTTACGAAGTATGCGAGCGCTTCTTCTGCGCTCTTACCTGGATATGAACCAACTGCTTTTTCGCCATCAGGAGTTCTTACGTAAACCGTTCCATCTTCAGCTACTCGACCAAATTGTGCAGGATCTCCGATAAGAGCACTTGCAGCAGAGGGAGCAATTGATTGTGGGTTGAAGTCGGACATGGTTTATGTTCCTTTCAGCGCGGTGATCTCTTCGAGACCTTCGCTATGGTTTCAACTCCTAAATCGTTGGACTTAGGTAGCGGTGATGGATGAAGCGTTGTGAAGGGCTAAAAGGTACCCTGTCTCATGGGGTGAGCGTCAATCGCCTCTAACCGAGGAATAATTCGAGCGTGATATTGAGAGATTTAGGTGCCAGTGATGCTTGTCGAAGGCTTTGCAGCACCGATGTTTGCCACAAATACCTGGGTTATCGCCCCTAGTCAAGGCAGCGAATGTCTGATCTTTGATGCGGGAATGCCAGATACTTCAAAAGAGGTAGAAGAAATTGTTGAGAGATTCACACTAAAACCTGTTGCCATTATCGCAACCCATGGCCATATGGATCACACATTTTCAATTCGTCCAGTTGCTGATGGATATTCAATACCGGCCTATATCCATAGTGAAGATCGACAATTACTCAAGCACCCAAAGAGAGCGCTGAGTGCAGAATTTGCTGCGACATTGGATGAGATGGACTTTGTTGAACCAGACGATGTTAGAGAATTACGCAATGGTGATGCCATTGAGATTGTGGGTATGAGAGTGAAAGCTTTTCACACCCCTGGTCACACCCGTGGCTCGATGATCTTTACGATCGATGATGAAATATTGGTCAGCGGGGATGTGCTCTTTGCTGGATCTATTGGACGCACTGATTTACCAACAGGGTCCGCCAAAGATATGGAAGAGAGTTTGCGAAACAAGATCATGCCACTCGATGATGTATTGCGAGTATTACCTGGTCATGGCCCAGAGACGACGATCGGGCATGAACGTCGTACTAACCCATACCTGAAGAACTTTTCTCAACCAGCAAGTAAAAATAAGGGGCGCTTCTAAATGAAGAAGGAGAAAATCCAAGCCCCTAAAGGAGTTAGCGAATACGTTCCTCCGGCCTCACGCGAATTTGAATGGGTGCGTGATGGACTAATAACACCTGCGCGCTTAGCAGGATACTCACTGATCGAACTTCCAGTTTTTGAAGATACTCAACTCTTTACCCGTGGTGTTGGCGAATCAACTGATGTTGTTTCAAAAGAGATGTACACCTTTGAAGATCGAGGCGGACGCTCAATAACTTTGCGTCCTGAGGGAACAGCGGGCGTGATGCGCGCAGTTATCGAACATAATTTGGATCGCGGACAATTGCCTATCAAAGTTTGGTATAGCGGAGCTTTTTTTCGCGCCGAAAGACCTCAAGCAGGTCGCTACAGACAATTTTACCAAGTTGGAATTGAAGCTATCGGAATAGATGACCCAGTAATTGATGCAGAAGTTATTGCAATAGCTGATCAAGGTTTCAAATCTCTTGGTCTAAAACGCTATCGATTAGAGATCACATCACTCGGTGATAGTGCTTCACGCGCTGCCCACAGAATTAAACTTGATAAATTTATTGCGACTCTAGATTTAGATGAAGCAACTTCTGCTCGCGCGAAGGTAAACCCACTTCGCCTCTTTGACGACAAACGCGAAGAGATGAAAAAGATGATGTCCAAAGCACCATTACTGATGGATTATTTATCTGAAGATTCACGTACACAATTTGCCGAAGTTCAAGAACACTTGAAACGACTCGGAATTTCTTATGTTCTCAATCCACATATGGTTCGTGGTCTTGATTACTACACCGGAACTACCTTCGAATTTATCCATGAAGACCTTGGCGCCCAATCAGGTATTGGTGGTGGAGGACGATATGCCGGCCTCATGGAGCAACTCGGCGGACAAGGGTTATCGGGAATAGGATTTGGTTTAGGTGTTGATCGTGCACTCCTCGCTGCACAAGCCGAGGGAGTTGTACCAACCGATTCCTTTACTTCAGAATTATTTATTATTCCTTTGGGGGAAAAGGCGAAAAGTGAAGCACTCGTACTGGCATCTAAATTACGTAGCGGTGGGCATGTAGTAGAGATTGCATTTGGGGAACGCGCCCTCAAAGGTGCGATGAAAGCTGCAGATAAGAGTGGTTCGAAGTATGTGATTGTTTTGGGAGATTCGGAATTAACGTCGGGCAGCGTCGAACTCAAAGAGATGTCTAGTGGAGTTTCAAAATCAGTTACGATTAGCGCCTTACACGAAGCGCTCTAAATCCACTGATCGGAAATGTTGAATTTATTATGATGAGAACTCATGGTGCAGGAACGCTTCGCAAAAGTGATGCGGGAAAAGTTGTCACACTTGCAGGCTGGGTATCTCGTCGACGCGATCACGGCGGTGTTGCCTTTATCGATTTCCGCGATGCAACTGGCTGGGTTCAAGTTGTTATTCGCGATGAGGTAATGGCTGGCTCTCTTCGCGCAGAATGGTGCTTACAAATCACAGGCGAAGTTGTCGCTCGACCATCTGGAAATGAAAATGCTGGTGTTGATACTGGCGATATTGAACTCATGGGGGATTCAATTGTTGTGCTGAGTGAATCAGCTCCTCTACCTTTCCCAATCGATAGTGGCGATGACGCGGATATCAACGAAGAAGTACGTTTGAAATATCGTTACTTGGATTTGCGCCGTGAAAAGCCTGCAGCGAATCTTCGTTTGAGATCCAAAGTTACTTCTACCATTCGATCCGTTATGGATTCTGAAGAATTTTTGGAGATAGAAACTCCCTATTTGACGCGCTCTACACCTGAAGGTGCGCGCGATTTCTTGGTTCCAGTACGTCTACAGCCTGGCAGTTGGTATGCACTTCCTCAATCACCACAGCTTTTCAAGCAATTACTTATGGTCGCTGGAATGGAAAAGTATTATCAAATAGCGCGTTGCTTTAGAGATGAAGATTTCCGAGCAGATCGCCAGCCAGAATTTACGCAACTCGATATTGAAATGTCATTTATTGATCAAGAAGATATATTGGCTGTGGCTGAAAGAATCGTCGCAAAGATTTGGAAGGAAGTTGCTAATTACGAAATTCCTCTCCCTTTGATGCGCATGACGTATGCAGATGCGATGAGTAACTACGGATCAGATAAACCTGATTTACGTTTCGGACTCAAACTTCAAGAACTGACATCTTTCTTTGCGCAAACACCATTTAGAGTTTTTCAAGCACCATATGTTGGGGCAGTCATTATGCCTGGAGGAGCAAATTCAGCTCGACGTGAACTTGATGCATGGCAAGACTGGGCAAAGGCACGTGGTGCAAAAGGACTTGCTTACATTTTGGTCGCAGATGATGGAACCTTAGGCGGCCCCGTTGCAAAGAATTTATCTGAAGAAGAACAGAGCTCGATTGTTGCAACTGTTGGGGCAAAGCCGGGAGATGCAATCTTTTTTGCTGCAGGAGAGCGAAGTGCTTCACTCAATCTTTTAGGCGCAGTTCGCCTTGAAATTGGAAAGCGTTGCGACCTTATTCCAGCAGGTAAGTGGGAATTTCTCTGGGTTGTCGATGCGCCAATGTTTGAACCAACTGATAGCGGTGGGTGGACTGCAGTGCATCATCCATTCACCGGTCCAAAGCCAGAGTTTGCATCAACATTTTCGAAAGATCCAGCAAGTGCTCTGGCATATGCATACGACATTGTTTTGAATGGAACAGAACTTGGTGGAGGTTCTATACGTATCCATGATCGCCAAATTCAAAAGGATGTTTTCTCTGTCATTGGCCTAAGCGATGAAGAAGCGGCAAGTAAATTTGGATTCTTACTTGAGGCATTCAATTACGGCCCACCACCACATGGCGGAATTGCCCTAGGCCTAGATCGAGTCTGCGCTCTACTTTCTGGCTCGGATTCAATCCGAGAAGTTATCGCCTTCCCAAAGACTGCTAGTGGGGGAGATCCACTCACGGGAGCACCTACGCCAATTACGCCTGCTCAACGGAGAGAGAGCGGTATAGATGGCGCTCCGAAGGGAAGTTAGAGAGAATTCGCGAGTGAAAAAGCCTCTCGGATTAGTTCTTGTATCACTTCTTCTATTGACTAGCTGCGGAGCTCAGTCACAAACGTATGCTGCATCAAAATCAGATGGAGTTTTCTTTACTGTTCCAAAGGAATGGCATCTCATTAGTAATGCAGCGTTGAATAAATTTGAAGCAAAGAATGCACAAGGCTTAGCTGCCGAACGCCAGAGTTTAGTAACGTGGCAAGTGGCTTACTCAATAGAACCTAAAGTAAAGCCATCTCAGATTTTCGAAATCGATGCGCCAAAGAAGGCTGTCGCCTTTGCACGAGTACGTAACTTATCGGCCGATGAGATTAATGCGGTCTCCTTGAATGTATTGCGGGATGTCATCGTTCCACTTTCGCAGTGGGTGAGTGTGCCGACCGTGGATACACCACCTTTTGATATCTATGATGATTACGAAGTGGTTGAAAAAGGTGCACGTGGTATTCGTACAATTTTCACCTTTACGCATAAGGGAGTTGCCCAAACAATTGATCAGACAGCGATGCTCTCTCCAGATCGTTCCAAGGTTTATCTATTCATAATTCGATGCACCAATAGTTGTTATAAGAAGAACGAAAAACTCATGACTAAGATTTCAAATTCATTTACCGTAAGGGGAGCCAAATGAGCCAACTAGAGAATAAGCCTAGTAGAGCGCGCGATACTGATCGCAAGACGCGCATTCACCTCTCTTTCTACGATAGAACAAAGTTTTTCTTACTATTTGGAATCACATTCTTCATCCTCGTCTGGTCAAATTTGGCAGATAATCCAATTCTTAGTTTTTCTGACAGCGTCAAAGATGTAGCGCAAAGCAAGCGTTGGCTGCTTGGATTGGTAGTCATCGAAGTGATTCGACAAGTTCACTTCGCACTCGCAGAACTTCTTGCTCCCTATCACGGCTTATGGCAGCGCTACTTTAGCTTTGTCGATCGTTTGCTTCATAAGTTGAGTGATTGGACTCGCTTTAGATTATCGCGTGTAATCAAGTGGCTACTTTTTGTTTTTCTTTTATCTGTTGTTCTAGGTGCTATTTATAAAGAGACTCCCGTTCGCGCCCTCTTTCTAGCTCCTAAAGCATTCTTTAGCGCTCTGCCAATGCTTGGACAATTACTCTTTGCTGTCTTTTTCGTAATTATTCAATTCGCAGCAATTTTCTGGTTCCTGAGCAGAGGTGGAGTAGAGACATATTTCCCTGATGATATTCGCACACGCTTTAGTGATGTGTGGGGTCAAGACCACGTACTCAATCGCATCCGCGAGAATCTGCTTTTCTTAGAAACTCCTGAAGAGATTGAAAAACACGGCGGTTATGTTCCAGGTGGAATTCTTTTGTGGGGCCCTCCAGGAACGGGTAAAACTTTGATGGCAGAGTCAATGGCAGGTGAGACTGGTAAGCCGTTCGTATTTGTTGATCCAGGTGCATTTACAAATATGTTTATGGGCGTTGGTATTTTGAAAGTGAAGAGCCTATTTAGAAAGTTGCGCAAACTTGCACTTCGCTATGGCGGAGTCGTTGTCTTCATTGATGAGGCAGATTCACTTGGAAATCGAGGCATCGTTTCATCAGGTGGACCACAACGTTTCAGCGCTTCATCAACACCTGGAGTATTCGGTGACTCGTGTCATGGTGGTGCTTACCTCTCACCGTCTGCAGCATCTGCCTTGGTTCACGAAAAGTTTGTTATGGGTGGTGCAGCAGGTGGCGGTGGCGGCTCAGGAACTTTGCAAGCACTGCTGACTGAATTGTCGGGATTGAAGAAACCTCGCGGATTTTTCAATCGCATCGTTCGCAGAACTTTAGGAATGCGACCTAAGAATCCACCGAAGTATCGAATCCTTGTTGTTATGGCAACAAATATGCCAGAAGCACTCGATGAAGCGCTTCTACGTCCCGGTCGTATCGATCGCATGTATCGCGTTGGCTATCCAAGCAAGGCGGGACGTGTTCGCACATATGAGGGATATTTAGCAAAAGTTTCTCATTCACTCAGTGCTGAAGAGATTGATAAATTGGCGACAATTACGCCGTACGCAACGGGTGCAACAATCAAGGACACAATCAATGAAGCCCTTATTTTTGCAATTCGAAATGGGCGTACATCAATTGAATGGTCTGATGTTGTCAAAGCAAAGCAGCAAAAAGAACTTGGACCATCTGAAGATGTTGAATATATCGAGCGAGAGCGACATGCCGTGGCCGTTCATGAGGCCTGCCATGCAGTGATGGCTCATAGAGTTCGCCAACATATGTCGATCGACTTGGCAACGATTGAAAAGGGTTCTGATTACTTAGGAATGGTTGCAAGCATTCCACCTGATGACCAGTTCACTAGATGGCGAACAGAATATGAATCAGATATTTTGGTTTCACTTGCCTCCCTTGCTGGAGAACGAATGTTTTTTGATGGCGATAATTCTTCCGGTGTATCAGGAGATCTAGAGAGTGCAACAACGATTGCATCTCTCATGGAAGGTCATTGGGGAATGGGTTCAACTATTTCTTCACATGCGAGTAATCGTCGCTTCGAAGTCGGTGCACCCGGTGGAGGAAAAGGTAAAGATGACACTGCAAAACAGATACGTGTAGCACTTAGCGATCGAATCGAAGATAACCTCACTGGATTACTCGTCAAGGCAGAAGAGATTTTGATTGCAAATCGCAAGCAAGTTCTTGCTCTAGCCCACGCATTAGAAACTCATAAGACGATGAGCGGTGAAGATGTAGCGGCAGTTATCGATGGTCTTCAAGGTTCATTGGTAGATGGGCGTCCATATATGGAGATTGATTTACAGGAAAGAATTGAGCAGTATCACGTTGCATCCTTAGTAGCCCATCGCGAACATCGAACCCCAGACGTAGCTCTACCGATAATCGCCTAGTTCACACCTGATGTCAGGTAGGCTGGCTCTATATCGCGTACTTAGAGGGGGTTGATCATGGGTCCAGGTGGAATTGCAACGATTATCGCCGCATGCTCCTTACTCGTTATCGCCATAGCCATTAGCTACGCCGTCATTCGTGTTGCTCGCTTTATTGATGAAGCAAAGATTTCTCTAAAAACAATGACCGATGAAACTGCGCCACTTATCGAAGAAGTTCACACGACGGTCACGTTAGTCAATGGTCCTCTTCATAGTTTGAATCGCATCACGAAAAACATTGAAGATATTTCAACAAAAGTTTCCGATACAACGTCGAATTTTATGGATAAAGGTGGACCAGCGCTCAAAGTCGCAGGGGCTCTCCTTAGCGCTTCACAAATGAAAAAAGGACGCTCAAAAAAGAAGAAGAAGGCTGAGTGACACAACCCAGTGGAATCCGCCGAGATCCGTTCGCGCTGGCTGTGCTTTTTTGAAAATGGAAACAGTCAAGGTCTAACTCACACTGTTGTTCCTTCTGCTTCCCTAATTGCAGATGATCCAAATCTTTTATTAGTCAATGCAGGCATGGTTCCTTTCAAACCTTTTTTTCTTGGAGAGATAACGCCACCGTATAAGCGCGCGACCTCTGTCCAAAAATGTGTACGTACACTCGATATTGATGAAGTCGGAAAGACAACTCGACATGCTTCATTTTTCCAAATGTGTGGAAACTTCTCTTTTGGAGACTATTTCAAAGAAGGTGCAATTGCACTAGCGTGGGAATTACTTACGAATCCTGTATCTAAAGGTGGATACGGTTTTCCAGAAGAAAAACTTTGGGTAACCGTTTATCTCGATGATGATGAAGCAGCAGATATATGGCATAAAAAAATTGGTATTCCACTCGAGCGGATTCAACGCAGAGATATGGCAGATAATTTTTGGTCAATGGGAGTTCCTGGACCATGTGGTCCATGTTCTGAAATTTATTACGATCGTGGTCCACAATACGGTGTTGAAGGTGGTCCGATTGCAGATGAGAATCGATATATGGAAGTATGGAATTTGGTCTTCATGCAAAACGAACGTGGAGCCGGTACTGGTAAAGATGATTTTCCAATCTTGGGTGAATTACCTGCAAAGAGTATTGATACGGGACTTGGGCTTGAACGCATGGCAGCGCTTTTGCAAGGGGTTGAAAATATTTATGAAATCGATACGACTGCGCAGATTCTCAATAAGGCTTCAGCTCTTACTGGTGTGAAATATGGAAGCGATGAAAAATCAGATATCGCACTTCGTGTTATTGCGGACCATGCAAGAACTTCAGCGATGCTCATCGGTGATGGGGTCACTCCTGGCAACGAAGGTCGTGGTTATGTACTGCGTCGCATGATGCGTCGCACGATTCGTAATATGCGTTTGATTGGCTCGCATGACCCAATCATGGGCGAACTCACTCTTGCTGCGAATTAGTAAGTGATTCGAAGCGAATTCTCTCAGTATCGGTCTCGGAAGAAGAGACTTTCTTACAGACGCTAAAGAGTGGTACTCAGATATTTGATGTTGCCAGCGCTGCTCTAAAAAAATCTAAGAAGAGCGTCCTTCCTGGCGAAGAAGTATTCAAGTTACATGACACATATGGTTTCCCTTTTGATCTCACTCTTGAGATGGCGCGTGAGGAGGGACTAGAAATTGATGCTGAGGGTTTCACGCGCTTAATGAAAGAGCAACGTGATCGCGCCAAAGCTGATGCTCGACTCAAGAAGAGTGGACATACAGATCTCACGGTTTATCGCGCTATTGCAGATAAGTCTGGAACTACTGAGTTTGTTGGTTATACGCAGCGCGAGAGTGAATCATCTATTCGTGCGATCGTTGTCGATGGTGCTCGTGTAGCAAGTGCGCAAACTGGAGAAGAAGTTGAAGTTGTACTCGATCGAACACCATTTTATGCAGAAGGTGGCGGTCAGTTAGCTGATGGTGGGACTCTCACACTCGCATCGGGTGCTGTTGTTGAAATTGATGATGTGCAAATTCCCGTTCCAGGTATTTCAATCCATAGGGGTCGAGTCCTCAGTGGTGGCATTGAAGAATCTGCATCATTGCTTGCAACTATAGATATTGAACGTCGACATGCAATTTCTCGAGCACATACCGCTACGCATATGGTTCATAAAGCATTTCGCGAAATTTTAGGGGAGACCGCAACGCAGGCGGGTTCAGAGAATTCACCGGGACGATTCCGTTTCGACTTCCCTGCTACGGGTGCCGTGCCTGTCAGCGTTCTCAACGATGTTGAGTCACGGGTGAATTCCTTATTGCTCGATAACATGGAAGTCAGTGCTGAAGTAATGTCGCAAGCGCAAGCAAAAGAATTAGGAGCGATGGCACTCTTCGGCGAGAAATATGGAGATCGTGTCCGCGTTGTCAGTGTTGGAGACTGGGCTCGTGAATTATGCGGTGGAACGCATGTGTCTCGCTCGGGTGAACTCGGTGTTGTAAAACTACTTAGCGAATCTTCAATTGGCGCGGGCGTGCGACGAGTCGAAGCGCTAGTCGGTGTTGATGCCTATAAATTCCTAGCTCGTGAACACTTATTGCTAAATTCACTAACAGAGATTGTCAAGGGTGCTCGTGTCGAGGAGTTAGCAGAACGCATCTCAGACTTAATCAATAAAATAAAAGATATTGAAAAAGAGTTGGCAACGCTGCGTTCAAAAGATGCACTTGGAAAAACGAGTGAACTTGCAGCTAGTGCAAAGAATGTAAAGGGCGTCAGTGTGATCGCGTCGCATCTTGCAGATGGAGTTTCAGGAGACGATCTACGCGCCATCGCACTTGATTTGCGAAATAGAGCAAGTAAGTCTGTCGTCGCACTCGTCAGCGTCACCGAAGGAAAGAGCGTCTTAGTTGTCGCAACCACCGAAGAGGCACGCGCACAAGGGCTCAAAGCTGGAGCACTTGTGAAATTGGGTTCAACAATATTGGGCGGTGGCGGTGGCGGTAAAGATGATTTCGCGCAAGGCGGCGGTGTTGATTCATCTAAGATTTCGCAAGCACTAGAAGCAATCACTAGCGCAATTGCGGGCTAACCTGATGCAACGCGGTCGCCGGATAGCATTTGATTATGGTGATGTTCGCATTGGCGTAGCAGTATGCGATCCAGATGCAATTCTTTCAACACCTCTCACGACACTGCAGAGCAAGTCGAAAGAGCTTTTCAATGAAATTCTAGAAATTTTGCAGGAGTACCAACCAGTTACGATATTTATTGGAAAGCCCACTTTGTTGAGCGGTCTGTCAGGTGAAGCGGTGCAGAAAGTCGAAGACTTTTCAGCGCGATTAGCCGAGCGTACTAATATTGAAATCATCTTGATTGATGAACGACTCTCTACCGTATCGGCGATGAAGCACTTGCAAAGCGCTGGAGTCAACGCCAAGGAAGCAAGAAAATCTATAGATTCAGTGGCAGCAGTTGCCATACTTGAACAAGGACTAGCCATAACGAAGTCTCGTAAGCAATGAGACGTTTATTTCTTGCAGGTGTTCTTATAGTTTCACTGACTTTTTCGCTGCATCTGATTCGTTCTCAAAATAGAGGCGCACCTGATTTTCCGCAAATGCAAATTTCTTCGCAGACAAAAGAAGTAACGGTTGAAATAGCACCAGGCTCAACTGGTTCCGATATTGCCGCACTTCTTTTTGATTCGGGTATCGTAAAATCTTCGACTGCATTTTTTAGAGTCGCCGTTGGTGATGCTCGCTCTGCAAAGATTGCACCCGGGGCTCACAGACTCGCACTTGAAATATCTGCACAACAAGCCCTAGAGCAATTACTTGATGCAAAACGAATGCCCGATCTCCTTGTTATAACCGAAGGGGCCTGGAATTCAGAAATTGTGGCCGAGCTACGCTCAAGAGGATTTTCAAAAGCAGATATCGATGTGGCGATGAAGTCGATAAAACTTCCTACTGGATTTACCTCATTAGAAGGAATTCTCTTTCCTGCGCAATACAGTTTTCCAAAAGGAGCAACGGCATCAGAAATGTTTCAGGCCATGATCTCTAGATTTAGTACGGAGGCATCACGCTCCGGCTTGCTAAACGGAGAAGGAAAATTCACGCCACAACAGTTGTTAACAATGGCTTCGATTATTCAATCTGAAGGTGATCTAAAAGATTTTACAAAAGTCTCACGAGTTATTCGTAATCGTTTAGCAATAAGCATGCCTCTTCAGTTAGATTCGACCGTTCATTACATCCGCAAAGTTCGTGGTCAAGTATTTTTGAGCACTCAAGCTACGTTAGCGAAGTCTCCATATAACACCTATAGAAATTACGGATTGCCTCCTGGTCCAATCGGAAATCCAGGTCGCGCAGCCATAGATGCCGCGATGCACCCGGAAGCTGGTGATTGGCTATTCTTTATTACTGTTGCACCTGGTGACACTCGTTTTACTAAGAGCAATGATGAGTTTCTTACCTGGAAGAGACTCTATGACAAGAACCGACGAGCAGGAGCATTTGAGGTGAAGAAATGATCAGAGCTGCTGTTCTAGGTTCACCGATAAATCATTCTTTATCCCCTCTATTGCATCAAAGCGCCTACGCGATTTTAGGAGCACAGGGAACATATGAAGCGATAGAAGTTAGTGCGGGGGAGTTAGCAGAATTTTTGCAGGATAAGGATTCTGGTTGGACTGGATTTTCTCTGACTATGCCATTGAAAGAGGAGGTCTTAGCAATCGCCAATGTTATTGATCCTGTTGCTCAAATGATTTCTTCAGCGAATACACTCTTTCGAAGAGAAAATCTCTGGTTCGCATCATCTACAGATATCACGGGTTTTGGATTTGCTTTAGATTCACGAGGATTTACCAATGCAAAGAGTGCCATTATTCTAGGCGCAGGTGCCACAGCGCGCGCGGTAGTAGGTGCGTTAGATGGACGTATTGATGAGATAAGAATAGTTTCTAGAAATTCTGGACGCGAGGAAGCGATTCGCAAATGCGCGACAAAGAGTGTGATCACCTTCGTGCCATGGGAATATACGACGCCAATCGCTCAATCTGATT
Organism: Actinomycetota bacterium; assembly: GCA_026392845.1. Lineage (GTDB taxonomy): Bacteria > Actinomycetota > Actinomycetes > Nanopelagicales > Nanopelagicaceae > Planktophila. The sequence goes on along the minus strand of JAPLBJ010000042.1, from coordinate 24,528 downwards.
TAGTAGTAAATACAACCCCGGTATATGGCGCGGATTTATTCGCAGATTATTTACCGTCAAAAATTTTCTCTCTTTTCTTTGAAGTCCTTTACCGCCCATGGCCAACCATTCTGCACTCACGTTGGCGCGAAAACGGGGGAGAAACTATGGATGGAATAGATCTTTTAGTCCACCAAGCGATTGAACAGATTGCTCTTTTTTCAGGCAAGAGCGTAGATAGGGCTTCGATGGCACAAGAATTACGAAAGCTGGCTGTAGCAACTTTGGAGTAATCCACAGCGTGAACTTTGCTGAAGTTTAGTTGTTATTCGCTTTTATGATGAGGTAATGGTTCTGACGTTATTGATTGTGTTCGGCGTGATAATCTCCCGAATCGATATACGAACTCATCGAATTTCAAATAGAGTTTTGTGCTACTTCTTTCTTTTCACTACAGCGATCCATTATCGTGATTTGGCGAGATTCGCGCGACTTTCTATAATTACTTTCCTTTTTGGACTTCTACTCTCAATTCTCGTGCATATAGGCATGGGGGATGTGAAACTAATTGCCATACTGATTCCTCTTATCGGAAAAGATCACAGCCTCAACGTCGCACTGCTATTGATCTGTATTTCCGTGACGTCAATAATGGCCGCCGCAATTACAGTTCTAAAGAAAGGCACAATATCCGTCAGCATTCCTTGGGCCCCTTCACTTTTCGCAGCCTCAATCCTTTATTTGGCGACACAATAGGTACGTTATCTGCAAGAATAGGCACATGAGATGGTTGACTGCAGGCGAATCCCACGGACAAGCTTTGAGCGCCATTCTGGAAGGTATTCCTGCCTCCGTTGTTATCACGAGTGCGGATATTGATAAGCATCTTGCTCGTAGACGACTTGGATTCGGTCGGGGCGCACGACAGAGTTTTGAAAGTGACAAAGTTACGATTCTTGGCGGAGTACGTCTTGGTCTTACGCAAGGTGGACCCATAGCAATTCAGGTAGGAAATACTGAATGGCCAAAATGGGAAAAGGTTATGTCTGCAGATCCAGTCGATGCATCCGAGATCGAAAATCTTGCACGTAATGCACCTCTAACAAGACCGCGACCTGGTCATGCTGATTTAGTTGGAATGCAAAAATACGATTTAGATGATGCGCGTCCAATTTTGGAACGAGCAAGTGCGCGCGAAACCGCAGCCAGAGTTGCTCTCGGTGCTGTTGCTCGTGCATTTCTAGAACAGAGTGTGGGCATCACAATCATTAGCCATGTTCTATCGATTGGTGCTGCTCGAGTTCCGGATTCAACGCCGCTACCAAATGCTGATGATTTAGAACGAATTGATGCCAATGAAGTTCGATGCGCAGATCCTGCATCGAGTGCAGCGATGATCAAAGAGATTGAATCTGCTCACCGCGATGGAGATACATTGGGCGGAGTCGTTGAAGTTTTAGCTTTCAACATGCCGCCAGGCCTTGGTTCTCACGTTCATTGGGATCGTCGTCTAGATGCAAAATTAGCCTCTGCGGTTATGGGAATTCAAGCAATAAAGGGTGTTGAGATCGGTGATGGATTCACAACTGCGACTCGTCGTGGTTCCGTCGCTCATGATGAGATTGAAAAGAATGCACAAGGTGTCATTGTTCGACGCACTGATCGCGCGGGCGGTACGGAAGGTGGGATGTCTAATGGTGAGATTCTTCGCGTCCGTGCAGCTATGAAACCAATTTCTACCGTTCCAAAAGCCCTTGACACGATCGATGTAGCAACAGGTGAGGCAGCAAAAGCAATCAACCAGCGCTCAGATGTGTGCGCTGTTCCTGCGGCAGGAGTTGTAGCAGAGGCAATGGTGGCACTTGTTTTGGCAGAAGTTGTACTCGAAAAATTTGGTGGAGATAGCGTTACTGAAACAAAACGCAATTTCGATTCGTATATGAAGAATCTCAATTACAAATAAGAATGACTCTAGTAATTTTGCTTGGAGCCCCCGGCGCTGGAAAAAGTACAGTCGGAGCTTTGCTTGCTCGAGAACTCAAACTCGCCTTTATTGATACTGATAAAGAAGTAGAGAAAATTGCCGGCAAAAGCGTTTCACAAATATTTGTCGATGATGGAGAAGATAGTTTCAGGGCCCTTGAAATAGTGGTCCTCGAGAGTCAAATTTCGGCGACAGATACAGTTTTATCTTTAGGTGGGGGTGCACCGATATCTCCTACTGCTCAAACCCTGCTCAAGAATTCCAAAAGCGTGAAATTCTTTTTAGATGTCTCACTTTCTGTTGCTGCTCCGCGTGTTGGTTTCAATAGAGATCGCCCGTTACTTCTTGGCAATCCTCGCGCACAATGGCAATCTCTTCTAGATAAACGTCGACCTATTTACGAAGATGTTGCTGATCACTGTATTAGGGTAGATGCATTGAAGACAAGTGCGATCGTGACGCAGATTGTGGATTTACTCAAATGAGCACCATAACAATAAAGGCAGATCGCATCTCACAAGTTCATATCAGTAATGGCGAATGGGATCTAGCGCTAGAAAGTGCACTGGATGGAAGAGCGCGTGCTGCATTTATTGTCAGTGAAACTATTGCCGCACAAATAAATTTCGAGATTGAATCTGATACTGATATTCACATCTTCACGATTGCCGACGGAGAAGATGGCAAAAGCGCTGCGACTCTGCTGAAGTTATGGGATTGGTTAGGTGCTGCAGGATTTACTCGCAGTGACATCATTATTGGAATTGGCGGGGGAGCAACCACCGATATCGCTGGATTCGCAGCAGCAACATGGCTGCGTGGAATTGATTGGGTGGCGATTCCAACGAGTGTTGCTGGAATGGTTGATGCTGCTATAGGTGGAAAAACTGGCATGAATAGTGATTATGGAAAGAATCTCATCGGATCTTTTCATTCACCTATTCATGTAATCGTTGATACTTCTTGGCTCACAACTCTTCCCGATCGTGATTTCGCCGCTGGTCTGGCCGAAGTTATTAAATGTGGATTTATTGCTGATAAGAAGATTCTTGATCTAGTTACAGGTAAGGATCTATCACGGATTAGAAGTGATAATGATTTAGTAACGCAACTGATCACAGCGGCAATAAAGGTGAAAGCCTCCGTTGTCAGCGCCGATTTTAAGGAGAGCTTCCATCGCGAAATTCTCAACTATGGCCACACTCTTGCCCATGCAATTGAAATCGATAGTAAGTATTCGCTGCGGCATGGCGAGGCTGTTTCGATTGGCATGGTCTTCGCTGCGGAGTTATCACACACTCACGGTTCGTTATCCAAGGAAATTGTCGATCAACATCGCACAATCTTGAAGAATCTCAATCTTCCAATTTCCTATTCAGCAGAAGCATGGACTCGACTATTGCCCCTTCTTTCCTTAGATAAAAAGGCGCGCGGGCGCACCATCAGATTCGTACTTCTGGAGGCTCTGGAAAAGACTGCCCGCCTGGATTCTCCAGGGGAGCGCGAGTTGAGTGCGATATATGAGAGAGTAAGCAAATGAAAATTCTTGTGATCAATGGTCCTAATCTTGCGCGCTTAGATATTCGTGACTCCTCAATATACGGAGACCTCAATTACAAGGAATTAGTTATGTTGATTGAATCAAGCGCTACGAGCAATGGTTTCGAAGCAGATGTTCGTCAAAGTGATGATGAAGCAACAATTATCGGTTGGCTACACGAGGCTGCAGATTCAAAGACTCCAGTCATTATCAATCCTGCCGCCTTCACTCACTATTCCTATGCAATTCGCGATGCTGCAGAGCTCGTTAAAGCGCCACTCATTGAAGTTCATCTTTCAAATCCGATGTCACGAGAAGAGTTTCGACACACATCAGTTATTTCTGGAGTTGCAACGGGAACAATTGCTGGATTTGGTCCAAATTCTTATGCCCTTGCTTGCGTAGCACTAAAAAACCTTCTCAAATAGGAGATTCGTGCGGTAAGTCCTTTACATTTTCGAAGGTATCCTTACTCCATTGATTACCGAAATCGGTAGCCAGCCAGCGGGAAAATCTGCAGAGGCTGAGAAATTATGAAAGCGCGAGGCGATTCACCGTGGCAACAACTAACGATCTGAAGAATGGCATGACTCTAGATATCGACGGTCAGCTATGGAATGTCATCGAGTTCCAACATGTGAAGCCAGGTAAAGGTCCAGCATTCGTTCGCACAAAGATGCGCCAAGTTCTCACGGGCAAAGTTGTAGAAAAGACTTTCAACGCCGGCGTCAAAGTTGAAATTGCAATCCTGGAAAAGCGTGAAATGAACTTCCTCTACAAAGAGGGTGAAGATTTCATTTTTATGGATAACAAAACTTTTGATCAGATGTTGATTTCTTCAGCCACAGTGGGTGAAGCAGCAAATTACATGTTAGAAAATACTGAAGCGATTGTTGCTGTGCATGAAGGCAATCCGCTCTATATCGAATTGCCTGCATCTGTAACTTTAACAATTACGTATACAGAGCCAGGGCTTCAGGGTGATCGCTCTTCAGGCGGAACGAAGCCGGCAACAGTTGAAACTGGAATTGTTGTTCAAGTGCCTCTCTTCATCAAGCAAGATGAAAAGATTCTTGTCGATACTCGCGATGGTTCATATCTCGGTCGGGCAAACTAGTGTCAGCTCGCTCTAAAGCGCGAAAACAGGCGCTAGACATTCTCTTCGAATCGGATATTCGAGGAAGTGTTGCGATGGATATTTTGGTTTCGCGTGATGTTGTCGAAGAAGGTCCTGATGCACGCCCCATTCGTGAATATACCCGAGAAATTATCTTCGGCGTTGGAGAGAATCGTCGAAAGATTGATGAACTAATCGCTACCTATGCCCAAGGTTGGGATATGGATCGCTTGCCGGCCGTTGATCGAAGTATTTTGCGCATCGGAATCTACGAAATCATCTGGGCACACACGCTTCCAGATGCAGTGGCCATCGATGAAGCCCTAACTCTGGCCAAAGAACTTTCCACTGACGAATCTGCTGGATATATCCACGGCGTATTAGGAAAAATTGCATCAATCAAAGAGAGTATTTCGCTCTAAAGCTATTTGATCAACAAACGCTCATTGGATAGCCATTGGCGGACGTCACCGATTTCTCGTCGACAAATGAGTGCAACGACTCGAAGGTCCGATTCGCGAATTGTTATAACTTGACCATTCCAATCCCCACGAAGATGTGCGATTCCAGAGAGAAAATGTGCGAGTACCCCAATATCGATATCTGTATCAGCACGAGCACGTGTTTTCTGGAAGTCGATGGTGCTTTTACCCTCAAGCGGAATGTGTTGGTTTTTTCTTCCTGAAATCAATTCATCGACTGGCACTCCATAGAATGTGGCTAGTTGGATTATTTTTTTGACACTCAAAGCTCGTGCACCGCGTTCGTATGATCCGAGTACCACGCTTCCGATAGCGCCATTGCTTAGACGCTCAACATCGATAAGTGTGAGATGTGCAGCTATACGGAGGCTGCGCAGTCGCTGGGCAATCTCGTCATAGTGGGGTTGGATGATCAGATTCTGAGGTGTCATGCAGGAAGAGTATGGATTTTCGCCATGCACCGAATGCGATATCCACAGATTGATAGCGTCCGTGGTAGAGTGCGCCTCGCATCCTTTAACGACCCATCCTGTGAGGTGGGGAAGGAGAATTACATGAATGCTGCCCTGTCGGCGGAAGAGATATCGCGAGCTCTAACGCGCATCTCTCACGAAATCCTTGAAAAAAATGGCGGGTCTTCGAATCTCACACTTTTGGGAATCCCAACCCGAGGCGCACATTTAGCCAGTCGTATAGCCACAATTATTAATTCGATTGATTCATCCGACGTCCCTGTGGGAACACTTGATATCACCTTGCATAGAGACGATCTACGAATGCGTCCACCGAGGGCTCTCATGCCAACACTTATCCCGCAAGCAGGAATCGATGGACGAGATGTGATTCTTATTGACGATGTTTTGTTTAGCGGTCGAACAATTAGGGCAGCACTGGACGCGCTTGGGGAAATAGGGCGACCAAAGAGCGTGCAGCTGGCAATCTTGGTTGATCGCGGACATCGAGAATTGCCGATACGCGCAGACTTCGTTGGCAAAAACATTCCCACTGCTCGTACTCAAAATGTGAAAGTAAATTTGAGTGAGACAGATGGTGAGGATGAAGTTCTCGTAAGTGATGGTGAGGATAAATAATGCGCCACTTACTATCTATTTCAGATCTTTCAAAAGATGAAGCTGTGCTGATTTTGGATACTGCAATTGAGATGGCTCGCGCTAGTGATGGACCAATGAAAAAACTTCCTACGCTTCGTGGGCGCACAATCGTCAATCTCTTTGCGGAAGACTCGACTCGTACTCGTATCTCATTTGAAGCAGCGGCTAAAAGATTATCTGCCGACGTTATCAACTTCGGAGCTAAGGGTTCATCGCTTAGTAAAGGTGAATCTCTCAAAGATACAGCGTTGACCTTGCAGGCTATGGGCGCTGATGCAGTAATCATTCGCCATGGTGCATCAGGTGCTCCTGTTCGCCTGGCAGATTCTGCGTGGATGAGTGGAAGTGTCATCAACGCAGGCGATGGAACACATGAGCATCCAAGTCAGGCTCTGCTTGATGCATTCACGATTCGCAAACATTGCACTAAGAGTGGTGGAGATTTAGCTGGTCTTCGAATAGGAATTGTTGGAGATGTTCTACATTCTCGAGTTGCTCGTTCGAATGTTCTTTTACTTTCACTCTTAGGAGCTAACGTGACTTTGATAGCTCCACCGACACTTCTTCCTTTTGGTGTCGAGAGTTGGCCGGTAGATATTTCGTATGATTTCGATTCAGTATTACCATCACTCGATGCAGTAATGATGTTGCGCGTACAACAAGAGCGCATGTCAGATCTTTTCTTTCCAAATGCGCGCGAATACTCGCGCTATTTTGGACTCAATAGAGATCGAATGTTGACGATGAAACCAAACTCAATTGTTATGCATCCGGGCCCAATGAATCGCGGTCTAGAGATAACCGCCGATGTTGCAGATAGTGCTCGTTCGGTAATTGTGGAACAGGTTTCAAATGGGGTGAGTGTGCGTATGGCAATTCTTTATCTTCTTTTAGCTGGAGCACCCACGCAAATAGGAGCAAATTCATGAGTAAGTCATACATTCTCAAAGGTGGCTCATTGCCCAACGGAACTAAGAGTGATATCGCAATCAAGGATGGGCTTATCTCTGCGATAGGAACGTCACTTGATGCAAACGGTAGTAAAATATTCGACATCACTAATTGTGTAGTGCTTCCTGGTCTTGTTGATTTGCATACCCATCTTCGTGAACCAGGACGTGAAGATTCAGAAACAGTTCTCTCAGGTTCGCGTGCAGCAGTCAAAGGTGGCTTCACTGCGATTTCTGCAATGGCCAATACTTCCCCCGTTGCAGATACTGCGGGAGTTGTAGAGCAAGTATTTCGTTTAGGACAAGAAGCAGGATTGTGTGATGTCTTCCCTGTAGGTGCTGTAACCCAAGGACTTGAGGGGGAGAAGCTTTCTGAAATGGGTGCAATGGCGAATTCGATTGCACGAGTGAGAGTCTTCAGTGATGACGGACATTGCGTCTCAGATCCACTTGTTATGCGCCGAGCATTGGAATATGTAAAACAATTTGGGGGAGTTATCGCCCAACATGCACAAGAGCCGCGACTCACTGTTGGTTCGCAAATGAATGAGGGAATTGTCTCTGCCAAACTCGGTCTCAAGGGCTGGCCCGCTATTGCAGAAGAATCGATAATCGCGCGTGATGTTCTTATAGCCGAACATGTCTCTTCTCGTCTACATATTTGTCACGTAACAACGGCGGGCGGTGTCGAAATTATCCGTTGGGCGAAAGCACGCGGAATCGATGTCACTGCCGAAGTAACTCCTCACCACCTACTCCTAACTGATGATCTTGCATCGTCATACGATCCGATTTATAAAGTGAATCCACCATTGCGCACGCAAAAAGATGTCATGGCGCTACGTGAAGCATTAGCAGAAGGAATTATCGATATCGTCGCAACGGATCACGCGCCTCATCCTGCTGAAACAAAAGAGTGTGAATGGCAAGAAGCATCATTTGGAATGTTGGGATTAGAAACCGCTCTCTCTATCGTGATGCAGACCATGGTCGATACGGGTCTGATGAAATGGGAACAGGTTGCGGATCGTCTCTCGATAGCACCTGCTCGTATAGGCGGATATAGCGATCATGGACAGGAAATTTCTGTTGGAAAGAGTGCCCACCTGAGCGTGATTAATCCAACTGCATCCTGGAGAGTCGATCGCGACCTTGTAGCCTCACGAAGCCGCAATACTCCCTTCCATGGAATGGAATTCCCAGGAGTAGTAACACACACGTTTTTCAAGGGAGTGAAGCGATGACTAAAGCATTCTTCGTTCTTGATGATGGACGAATTTTTGAAGGTAGATCATGGGGCGCAACAGGAAAAACATTTGGTGAAGCAGTATTTCAAACAGGTATGACTGGGTATCAAGAAACATTGACGGATCCGTCGTATCACAAGCAGGTTGTTGTAATGACGGCACCGCATATAGGAAATACGGGAGTGAATTCTGAAGATAATGAATCTTCGAAAATTTGGGTCGCAGGTTTTGTTGTTAGAAATCCCTCCTCTCTAACTTCTAATTGGCGAAGCGAGAATGACCTAGAAGCGGAACTGATTCAACAAGGAATCATCGGAATAGCCGGAGTTGATACGCGCGCAATCACAAGACATCTACGTGATAGAGGGGCAATGCGTGTTGGGATTTTCTCTGGTCTCGATTTATCTCGAGAAGAGATGGTTGTGGAAGTTAGAAAAGTTCCGGTTATGTCTGGTGCATATCTTTGTGAAGATGTATCTACAGATAAGCCCTATATTGTGAAAGCGGTTGGAGAAAAGAAATTTAGAGTTGTCGCAATCGATCTTGGTATCAAGGCTGCAACGCCTCGTGCATTAGCGGCTCGCGGTGTTGAAGTTCATGTCATTCCATATAACTCGACAATTGAAGAGATAAAGGCGCTCAACCCTGATGGTGTTTTCTTATCAAATGGCCCTGGTGATCCGTCAACAATGCAAGATGTCGTTGAGACTGTTCGAGAAATTCTCAATGCGGAAATTCCTATTTTTGGAATATGTTTCGGTCATCAGATTTTGGGACGCGCACTCGGCTTTGAAACCTATAAATTGCAATTCGGACATCGTGGAATAAATCAACCGGTCATGGATAAAAACACTAATCGTGTCGAGATCACAGCCCACAATCATGGCTTCGCATTGAAGGCACCGACCGATGCAATCTTTACAACTGTTTATGGTCCAGGAGAAGTGACTCATGTTTGTCTCAATGATGGAGTTGTTGAAGGTCTGCAATTACTTGAACGTGGTGCATTTAGCGTCCAATATCATCCTGAAGCTGCAGCCGGTCCTCACGATGCTTCATATCTCTTCGATCGCTTCGTTGATTTGATGAGTAAGTATCGCAACGCGCACCGCAGTGGGGTTAATGCATAATGCCACTAGATAGTTCAATCAAGAGTGTTCTAGTTATCGGAAGTGGTCCGATTGTTATCGGACAGGCCTGCGAATTTGATTACTCCGGAACGCAAGCGTGCCGTGTTCTGCGAGCTGAAGGAATTCGAGTCATACTCGTGAATTCAAATCCAGCAACGATCATGACAGATCCTGAATTTGCAGATGCTACATATATCGAACCGATTACCCCCGAATTTATTGAAATGATCATTGCAAAAGAGAAGCCAGATGCAGTGCTTGCAACTCTTGGAGGACAGACTGCTCTCAATGCCGCTATTGGTTTATTCAAGCGAGGAACTTTAGCCAAATACGGTGTAAAACTTATCGGAGCCGATGTCGATGCCATCGAACGAGGAGAAAATAGAGAACTATTTCGTGGCATAGTCGAAAAAGTTGGCGGAGAATCTGCGCGTTCGGCTATCTGTCACACAATGGATGAAATTTTAGAAGCTGTAATAGTTCTCCATTACCCAGTTGTAGTACGTCCTTCTTTTACGATGGGAGGCCTTGGATCAGGAATCGCGTTTACCGAAGAGGAGTTACATCAGATTGCCGGCGCAGGATTGCGCCATAGTCCTACATCAGAAGTACTTTTAGAAGAATCAATTATTGGTTGGAAAGAATACGAACTTGAGGTCATGCGCGATCGCGTAGATAACGTAGTAATCGTCTGTACCATCGAGAATCTAGACCCTATGGGTGTTCACACTGGCGACTCAATCACTGTTGCGCCATCCATGACGCTCACGGATGTTGAATATCAAAAACTGCGAAATCTTTCAATGGACATAATACGCGAAGTGGGCGTTGATACTGGTGGTTGCAATATTCAATTCGCCGTACATCCAGATAATGGTCGCATCATTGTTATCGAAATGAATCCGCGTGTTTCACGCTCAAGTGCACTCGCCTCTAAAGCTACTGGTTTTCCAATCGCAAAGATCGCCACAAAGTTAGCTATTGGTTACACACTCGATGAAATTCAAAATGACATTACGAAAGTAACACCAGCATCATTTGAGCCGACGTTAGATTACGTAGTAGTCAAAATCCCTCGCTTTGCTTTTGAGAAATTTCCTGATGCAGATCCTCGACTGACGACGACTATGAAAAGCGTTGGGGAAGCAATGGCTATTGGGCGCTCGTTCCCAGAAGCTCTCATGAAATCTCTGCGATCTCTCGAGCGAAAAGAAGCGATATTTACGTGGCCTGCCCAAGTCAGCACCCAAGAACGCGACGCACTACTTGCAGCTTCAAAGATTCCTACTGAATATAGATTGCAACAAGTTCAAAAAGTGCTTTGGTTTGGCGCTTCCATCGACGAGGTTTACTCGGCAACAAAGATCGACAGATGGTATTTGAATCAAATCGAAATGATCAACGAAAGAGCAAAACTGATCGCACAGCCGGGGGAACTAACGGCTGATTTGATTAAAATTGCTAAAGAGTTTTCATTTTCAGATGCTCAAATTGCAACGCTTCGCGGGATTTCGGAAGAAGATGTTCGCAAAGCTCGTCACCATTTTGGAATTAGACCAGTCTATAAAACAGTAGATACTTGTGCTGCTGAATTCGAAGCATTCACGCCCTATCACTACTCAAGTTATGAAGAAGAGAGTGAAGTTCGTCCTCGTACAAAACCAGCGGTGATTATTTTGGGAAGTGGTCCTAATCGAATCGGCCAAGGAATTGAGTTTGATTATTCTTGCGTGCACGCATCGTTTGCTCTGCGTGATGCTGACTTCGACACAATCATGATTAACTGTAATCCCGAGACCGTTTCAACTGACTACGACACAAGCAGTCGTCTCTATTTTGAACCACTCACACTCGAAGATGTATTAGAAGTTGTTCATGCTGAATCTTTGGCTGGTCCGCTGCTTGGAGTTATTACCCAATTGGGTGGACAAACTCCTCTCGGCCTTGCGGCAGGTCTAAAAAATGCTGGAGTAACAATTCTTGGTACAAGTCCCGAAGCAATCAATTTGGCTGAAGAGCGTGGGGCATTTGGTCATGTGCTCAAAGAACAGGGATTGACAGCGCCTGAATATGGAATGGCTGCTTCACAATTAGAAGCAATTTCTATTGCAACGCGCATCGGTTACCCAGTTCTTGTTCGACCATCATTTGTTTTGGGTGGTCGAGGTATGGAGATCGTCTATGACGACGAATCCCTTGCTGGGTTTATTTCACGCGCGACGGATATAACTCCTGATCGACCTGTACTCGTGGATCGTTTCCTCGATAGTGCTATTGAAATAGATGTAGATGCGCTCTATGACGGTGAAGAATTATTCTTAGGTGGCGTCATGGAGCATATTGAAGAGGCAGGTATTCACTCAGGTGATAGTGCTTGCGTACTACCGTCAATGACGATGTCGAAGGAACAGCTATTAGAGATTCGTCGGGCAACTCTAAAGATTGCAACTGGCGTGGGCGTGCGCGGACTCATCAACATTCAATTCGCGGTTGCTCACGACATTCTTTATGTCTTAGAAGCTAATCCTCGTGCTTCTCGAACAGTCCCATTTGTAAGTAAAGCAACTGGAGTACCACTGGCGAAGGCTGCAGCAAGAATTTCAGTAGGTTCAACAATCGCCGAACTTCGAACAGAAGGAATTCTTCCGAATGAAGGTGACGGAATAGCACACGGAATTTCCGTCAAAGAGGCTGTATTGCCGTGGAATAGATTCCGCAGAAGTGATGGTCGTGGAGTTGACGCGGTACTCGGACCCGAAATGCGTTCCACCGGTGAAGTAATGGGAATTGCTAATAGTTTCGGTGAAAGTTATGCAAAGAGTCAGATCGGCGCATTCGGGCCACTTCCAAAGAGTGGAAAAGTTTTCGTCTCACTTGCCGATAAGGATAAGAATTCGGGAATAGCACCCGCACGCGAACTTGCAGCTTTAGGATTCACGATTTTGGCCACAGTCGGGACTTCACAATTCCTGGCAGGGCACGGGATTACATCCACACATGTGCGCAAGAATTCTCAAGGAAGTGGTCCATTAGGCGAGCCGACTATTGTAGAAATTCTCAATTCTGGAGATATTTCTCTAGTGATCAACACGCCAGTCGGCCGAGGAACGCGTCAAGATGGTTGGGCAATCCGTACTGCAGCTATTCAGCGTTCAGTGCCTTGTATTACAACTACTGCGGGCTTTGCAGCTGCAGTACAAGGAATCCGCGCATTGCAACGTGAAGATCTTTCCGTCAAACCGATTCAAAGTTGGTTGCAATCCTAATGTCAACAATAAATAGGAATGCAGCTCAATTACGAGCAACGATTGTCGGAAACAAACTCGTAGGTCAGTACCACCAAATTTTGATTAGTGTTGGAGATTTAGTGGATAAATGTAAGCCTGGTAATTTCGTTGCGATAAGTGTGGGTGGCGATTCATCAAAAATGATTCTGCGTCGCGCATTTGCTATCTCACGTGTTGCACAGAGCACCTCATTTGGTGGGACCATGGAATTGATCGTTGCACCGCATGGTCAGGGAAGTAAATGGTTATGTGCTCAACCTGAAGGTGCAGTTATTGATTTAGTAGCACCACTTGGCAGTGCTTTTGGAATCCCAACAGAGCCTGTACAAGTCCTATTAGTAGGCGGCGGTTATGGTTCAGCCCCGCTATTTGGATTAGCTGAAGTTCTGAAGAGCCGAGGTTGCAAGGTAGATATGCTCCTTGGAGCAAGTACAGCTGGCAAGATTTACGCACCCATGGAAGGTAAGCGTTCTGTAAATTCTCTACGAATCTACACAGAAGATGGTTCGATGGGTATAGCTGGAAAAGTGACTGACCCTATTTCGCAATTGATCTCTGATCTCGATGTCGCAGTTATTTATTCGTGTGGGCCAATGGGCATGCTTGCGGCCATCTCAGCAATTACTGCAGATAAAGATGTTGTTCATCAGTGCGCAGTCGAAGAATCGATGGCTTGTGGAATTGGTATCTGCATGACCTGTGTCTTACCAGTTCGTAATGAGGATAATTCGATTTCCATGTTACGTAGTTGTATTGATGGTCCCGTTATGGATGGTTCAAATGTTCTGTGGGATCTCGTTGGCAAAAACCCTACGGTGACACAATGACAGCTGTTGATTTCTCGACCACCTTTAGCAATGCATGGTTTCCAACACCGGTCTTTACGGCGAGTGGCTGTGCGAGTTCTGGTAAAGAATTAGCGCAGTTCTTTCCTCTCAAAGATATTGGCGCTGTAGTCACGAAATCCATCATGAACAAAGCGCGTTTGGGAAGAGCCACACCGCGTATGGCTGAAACCCCGAGTGGAATGCTCAATTCAATAGGCCTTCAAGGACCAGGTATAGATACATTTATTGAAAAGGATATTCCTTGGTTAGTGGAACAAAAGGCTCGCATCATTGTTTCGATAGCGGGGGAGACGATTGAAGAATACTCAACTCTTGCGCGCAAATTGCGTTCAGTATCTGGAATTAGTGCGATTGAAGTAAATATTTCTTGTCCCAATGTTGAAAATCGAGGTCTTGTATTTGCATGCGACCCTGAAGCATCTAAGAAGGTTATTGATGGAGTGCGGCGCACCATCGGCGGAGAGTTGCCAATTATTGCAAAACTCTCACCGGATGTTACTGACATCGTGTCAATCGCACGTGGCGTAGTAGATGCCGGTGCAGATGGAATTGCCCTGATCAATACGGTTCTAGGAATGGTTATCAATCTTTCTACGATGCGTCCCCATCTAGGCGGTAAAACAGGTGGCCTATCAGGACCAGCGATTCGACCAATTGCCATCCGTGCTATTTATCAAGTTCATGCTGCAATACCAAATATCCCAATTCTTGGAATGGGTGGAGTAGCTAGTGGTCGAGATGCCTTTGAAATGATTCTCGCTGGTGCAAGTGCAGTCTCTGTTGGCACTGCAAGTTTTGGTAACCCAATGGCGATTCCTCATATCCAAGAAGAGCTAAAGACTCTCTTGGAAGAGAAGGGCTTCAAACAGATCAAGGATGCAATTGGCTACGCGCACAGAATTGAAGAAGCGCATGAGTAATTCTTCGCCATTGATTTTGGCACTCGACACATCAGATATCAAAACTGCTCATGAGTGGATTGAAAGCACCCGTGACTCTATTGGTGTTTACAAATTGGGTTTAGAGTTTTTCTGCACGTTCGGTAGTAAAGGCGTGGCTGAAATTCTTGCACAACACGATGTCGATATATTCCTTGATTTGAAGTTGCACGATATCCCTCACACTGTCGCCGGTGCCGCACGAGCCGTATCTCATCTCGAACCACGTTTCCTTACAGTGCACGCGTCCGGCGGAGGGGCAATGATTGCAAGCGCAGTTGCAGCGGCTCCTGGTATAGATATGACAGCGGTAACTATTCTCACATCGCTATCTGATGATGATGTAAAAGCTATTGGTTACGCTAATAATGCGTTACTTAGTGCAGCACAATTAGCGGGCGTTGCAGTTCAAGCAGGTGCGCGTGCGATTGTTTGTTCTCCTTTTGAAATTGAAGCCATTCGTAAATCGGTAGGAGATAAGGCAATAATTATCACTCCTGGTGTTCGTCCCGCTGATTCGCAGGGTGGCGACGATCAAGTCAGAGTCATGACTCCTGCACAAGCGCTCTCACGTGGCGCGAATTTCGTTGTTATTGGCCGCCCTATCACTTCACTCTGGTCACAAGGGGCGCAAGCGTTGAAAGAAAAAGCTGCGCAGATTCTTGCGGAGAGTATTTAGCATTTACCGATAGATTTAACCCATGCCCACTCCTCCCAAGCTCACTCCAGAGGAGCGAGCGGCTGCTCTTGCGAAAGCATCGACTGCTCGAAAGCGCAGGGCAGAGATAAAAATGGAGATCAAAACCGGTCGTTTAGATATCCAAGGGGTATATGAGTTATCGCAATGCGATGAAGCGATCTCAAAAATGCGAGTTGCAGAAATGCTTGAATCAATTACGGGTGTTGGCAAAATCAGAGCACTTGCGATTATGGATAGGTTGAAAATCTCTCCAACTAGGCGCATTAAGGGTTTGGGAACACACCAGTTGAAAAACCTTTTAGCAGAATTCTCAACAATTTCTGCAAAGACTAAACGCGGAAAACTAATTGTTTTATCAGGTCCCGGAGGAGTCGGCAAAAGCACTGTCGCCGCACAGTTGCGAGCAACAGGGGATTATTGGGTAAGCATTTCTGCAACAACTCGATCACCGAGAGTAAATGAGAAAGATGGGGTTGATTATCATTTCATCAATGAAGGTGAATTTGAAAAGAGAGTTCGGGAATCGCATTTCTTAGAGTGGGCACAATTTGCGGGAGCCAAATATGGAACTCCGCGAGAAGGCGTTGAACAAGCATTACTAGATGGCCATAATGTTTTATTGGAGATCGAAATAGATGGTGCTAAGCAAGTAAAATCACACTTGCCAGAGGCGATGTTGGTATTTCTATCGCCACCTAGTTGGGAAGACTTAGTATCAAGGCTTGAGGGACGTGGTACTGATAGTCCTGAGAGGCGCACAGAACGCCTGGCATTAGCTCAAGAAGAATTAGCTGCCGCACCTTCTTTTGACCTTGTTATCGTCAATACCTCGGTCAAAGAAGTTGTCGCCCAACTGGTATCCTTGGTCTCTGCATAGCCGCTGAGCTAGCTGTCAACAGATCGCATTGTTAGGGGAATTACATGGACGGCATCACAAATCCACCGATTGATGAACTCTTGGATAAGAGTGGTTCAAAGTATGGTCTCGTTCTCTACGCAGCGAAGCGCGCACGTCAGATCAACGCATATTATTCACAACTAGGTGAAGGTCTTCTTGAATATGTGGGACCACTAGTTGAAACTCATGTACATGAGAAGCCACTTTCAATAGCCCTACGTGAAATCAACGAAGGCTTATTGACAATCGAAAACCTCGAACCAACCGCGTAATTTTGCGCGTTACCAACCGCAATGAATAAAAGCGGAAGAGAAGTTGTTCTCGGTGTAGGCGCTGGTATTGCAGCCTATAAAGCATGTGATTTATTGCGCCGTCTGCAAGATGAAGGTTATTTAGTCAGCGTTGTACCGACACCGTCATCGCTGAACTTCGTTGGTAGTGCAACTTGGGAAGCTCTCTCTGGTCGCAATGTTTACACACAAGTGTGGGAGAACGTAGCTGGTGTTACACATATTCAATTGGCTGAGAAGGCAGATTATTTTCTAATCGCACCTGCTACCGCAGATCTGATCGCTCGTATAGCTGCAGGAAGGGCTGATGATTTACTAACGAATCTCGTTCTGGCTACAACAGTTCCGATCATGATCGTTCCTGCAATGCATACAAGCATGTGGAATGACCCAGCTACGAAATCTAATGTCGAAACACTTCGAGCACGTGGCTACATAGTTATGGAGCCCGCTATAGGTCGCCTCACCGGTGCAGACTCTGGCCAAGGAAGATTTCCTGAAACAGCAGCAATCATTGATGAGTTCTCAAAAATTACCGGTGCGAAACGAGACTTGGTAGGCAAGCGAGTTCTAATTTCAGCAGGGGGAACGCGCGAACCAATAGATCCAGTTCGATTTATAGGTAATCGCTCATCGGGAAAGCAAGGCTTTGCATTAGCGTATGCCGCTCACTTACGAGGCGCGCAGGTTTCATTAGTAGCAGCGAATTGCGATATAGACGATATTCCTGGTGTCACTATGTTTCGAGTTGAACGAGCAGATCAAATGCTCTCTCAGCTTGAAAATCTTTTCGATGCAAGTGATGTAGTAATTATGAGCGCAGCAGTTGCAGATGCTAAACCTAAGCAAATATCGCTCGAGAAGATCAAGAAGGCCTTTTTCGGCTCAATAGAATTAGAAGCGAATCCAGATGTAATTGCTACATTGACTAAGAGACGTCATAAAAATCAAGTTATTGTTGGTTTTGCGGCTGAGACTTCGGATCATATGATTTCTGCACAGAAGAAGTTGGAGAGCAAGGATCTAGATCTGCTTTACCTCAACGATGTTAGCGGGGGAGCAATCTTCGGCAGTGACTCAACAACAGGTTCAATTCTCGACCGCAATGGCGCGGTAATACCAGTAGATGAGATGAGCAAAGACACGCTCTCCCACCTTCTACTAGATCAAGCACTACACAAGTTAGGTTAGGGCAATGTCTAAACGTCTATTTACATCCGAATCAGTTACTGAAGGTCACCCAGATAAGATTGCCGACCAAATCTCTGATGCAATTCTAGATTCACTTATCGGTCAAGATAAGAAGAGCCGCGTCGCAGTAGAAACTCTCATAACAACTGGTCAAGTACACGTTGCTGGAGAAGTGACGACTGATGCTTATGCCGACGTTATGGGCATTGTTCGCGAAACTGTATTGAATATCGGGTATGACTCATCAGATAAAGGCTTTGACGGAAATACATGTGGAGTATCTGTTTCGATCGGACAACAGTCACAAGATATTGCTCAGGGCGTTGATGATGCCTATGAAAATCGCGTTTCATTATCTATTGATCCACTCGATCTTCAAGGCGCTGGCGATCAAGGACTGATGTTTGGATACGCGTGCGATGACACAAAGGAACTCATGCCATTGCCGATCTGGTTGGCTCATGAATTAGCGCAGCAACTCTCGAAGGTTCGCAAAGATGGTTCACTTCCATATTTGCGCCCAGATGGAAAGACACAGGTAACTATTGAATACGATGGCGATAAAGCTATTGCCCTCAACACTGTCGTTATTTCTAGCCAGCACTCAGAAGATGTCGACGTTGCAAAGAAACTGACTCCAGAGATTATTTCTTCCGTTATTGATCCAATTTTGGCGAAAATCGATTTGCCGCGAAATGACCTTCGAATACTTATCAATCCAACGGGTCGCTTTGTTATTGGTGGACCGATGGGAGATGCGGGGCTCACAGGGCGCAAAATTATCGTCGATACATATGGCGGTATGGCACGCCATGGTGGTGGAGCATTTAGTGGTAAAGATCCATCAAAGGTCGATCGTTCAGCCGCGTATGCAATGCGTTGGGTTGCAAAAAATGTTGTTGCAGCCGGTTTTGCTAAGCGCTGCGAAGTTCAAATTGCATATGCAATTGGCAAAGCTCAACCAGTGGGTCTTTTTGTTGAGACTTTTGGAACTGAAACCGTTCCCATTTCGCGTATTCAAGATGCAGTTCTTGCAGTTTTTGATTTGCGACCAGCTGCGATTATTCGTGACCTCGACTTGTTGCGTCCAATTTATTCCAAGACAAGTGCATACGGACACTTCGGTCGCGAGCTTCCTGAATTCTCTTGGGAGAAAACAGATCGTGTTGGCGCTTTGCAATCAGCCCTTCGCTAATTCATATAATGATCTAACATGGCTACGCCTCGTCTTTTCCGACTCAAGTCCGAGGTAATTGCTAAGCCAGCCGGAGAACAGGCCCACGATGCACCGATAGCTCGCATCTGGGTTGAAACAGGTGTTGATCATTTAGATCAACCGTATGACTACTTGGTACCAGAGGAATTTTCTTCGCGAGTGAATGTAGGCATTCGAGTGCAGATTCCATTTTCACACCACGAAGTTGAAGGCATAGTTATCTCTAGACAAACGAGTGCACAAACCGGCGCGAAACTAAAGAGTATTAGTAAAGTTCTTTCAAATTTCCCTGTCGCAACACCATCTTCACTCAAACTCTGCGAACGCGTTGCACATCATTTCGCAGCATCGACAAGTGATGTATTACGTAGTGCAATACCTCCACGAGTGGCGAGTGTCGAAAAGGGTAGAAATGCTCACGAAACAAGGCCATATGAAAAGAGGAGATCTAAGCAGAGAGTTGAGTTTCTAGCCTTAGCACCGCACATCTCGCCATTGAAACAACTGCTGGCACTCGTAGATCTAGATAATGGTTCGTCGCTAGTAATTGTTCCCGATGAACGAGATCTATCCTCATTAGCGATGATGTGGAACAAAAATAATTCAAACAATGAGGCAATCACTCTGGGAAGTTCATTGAGTCGAAGTGATAGATACAAGAACTATTTAGATGCCCTTTCTCAATCTAAAAGATTAGTCATTGGAACTCGTAGTGCCATCTTTGCACCCGTTGCGAGTCTTTCGTCGATTATTGTGTACAAAGAGTCATCTCCAGATTATTTCGACCCTCGCTCTCCTGGATGGAATGTAGGAGATGTTGCACGGATGCGTGGCGCTGATGAATCCTTAGACTTACTTTTTGTTTCTTATGTACCTTCGCTCAATATTGCTCGCGAGATTGATCAACGTCATATCAAGTACATCCATGAATCGCACCGATTGAGCGTGCGAGCATTTGCACCACTACCGGCCCAATTACTACCTGATCGAATCTTTCAACCCATACGAGATGCAATCAAAAAAGGTCCAGTTCTATTCTTAGTCTCGCGAAAAGGTTATGCAAGCGCATTGATTTGTGGACAGTGCAGAAATTTTGCTCTCTGTGCGTGTGGTGGACGCATAAAAATTGTTGCTGGAAACAAGCCTCCTCAATGCTCACATTGCGCTCAAGAGTTTCCACTATGGCGATGTGCTTGGTGTAAGAGTGATACTCAATATGCAGGAGGACGGGGCATAGATCGTGCAAGTGAGGAGATTGGACGCGCATTCCCCAAAGTTGCAATCATTTCTTCATCCGGAGATTCGATTAAGAATGAAATCTCTGAGGAAAAATCAATCGTTATCGCGACTCCTGGAGCTCAGCCGATTACAAAGAATGGATATAGCGCTGTCGTGATTTTGAATGCCTTAGCATTCTTTTCTCATGACGATCTTTGCGCGGGGGAGCGTGCTCGTGAAATGCTTTTTGAAACGTGCTCACTAGTTAGAAAAGATGGCCAGATACTTATGGCTATAGATGATGCGCATCCAATTATTGCCGCGATTACTCAATGGAATCCTGCAACAATGATTCAGAGAGAATTACGTGAACGTTCAGAACTTGGTCTTCCACCCTTTGAAAGAAGTGCATACCTTCGAGTCACAAACCAGGAAGCAACTCAGCTTGTTTCCGGTCTTCGAAGTTCAATCACTTCTGGGCGCTTGAATTCATCAATCTCAATATTAGGACCCGTTGAAATTGGCAATTCGGAATCGAAAATCATCCTGCGTTTCAATGAGGAAGATCATGAAAGCACTGCAAATTTCTTACGTGAACTTCAACGCAAACGTGGAATCGCCAAAAAACCGCTTCTATATATTCGAATAACTCCATACTCACTCGCGTAATGTGAAAGTTTCTTCACCGCTTGGTAGACTCAGCACATGTCAATTCAACCAATTCGCCTCTTTGGTGATCCAGTATTGGTGACGAAGACAGCGCCAGTTATCGATTTTGATAAAGAGTTGCGCACGCTGGTTCAAGACCTAACAGACACCATGATTGATGCACCTGGCGCAGGGTTAGCTGCGCCTCAGATAGGTGTTCCTCTTCGAGTTTTCGTCTGGGATGTTGATGAAACGCTGGGCCATCTCATCAATCCTTCATTGGATTTGAGTGAAGAATTGCAAGAAGGCGAAGAAGGATGTCTATCTTTTCCTGAACTTCGCTACCCGGCACCGCGCGCCATGAGAGTTGTAGCAAAAGGTTGGAATATGTACGGAGAGCCAATTAGCGTTGAAGGATCAGAACTTTTAGCGCGCGCGATCCAACACGAAACTGATCATTTAGATGGAATTCTTTTCATCGATCGACTTAGCTCCGAAGATAGAAAATTGGCAATGAAAGAGATTCGTGAATCGGAATGGTTCAATGAGAACAACGGTGCTATTCCAACTATTAAAGAATCTCCTCATTCCCTATTCGGACGGAACACTTAGTGCGCATTGGCGTGGCGGCAACGCCAACAGTTGCACTCCCATCCTTGAATTGGCTCTTAGATAGCGAGCATGAACTAGTTAGAACTATTACCGTGCCTGATAAACCATCTGGAAGAGGAAGAGTTCTAACTCCGTCAATTGTGGCCCAATGGTCGCAGGAGCACGGTATTCCATGTCTAAAGCCATCACATAGTGATGAATTGATTGGTCATCTGGAAGATTTAGATCTCGTGATAACGATTGGCTATGGTGTAATTTTGCCCGAGAAGATTCTTTCGTTACCTAAACATGGTTTCATCAATTTGCATTTCTCGCTACTTCCTAGCTATCGTGGAGCTGCTCCTGTCCAACGAGCCCTCGCACATGGCGAGAGTGTTAGTGGTGTAACTGTCTTTGCACTAGATAAGGGAATGGATACTGGTCCAATTTACATTTCACTGAGTTCTCC
Organism: Actinomycetota bacterium; assembly: GCA_026392845.1. Lineage (GTDB taxonomy): Bacteria > Actinomycetota > Actinomycetes > Nanopelagicales > Nanopelagicaceae > Planktophila. Next base: position 2,693 of record JAPLBJ010000042.1, on the reverse strand, counting down.
AATAGATCCGATATGGAGAGCGAGTGAGTTACTAGAAGTTCTTTCACAGATGGGTCCGAAAGCACTGGAGGATACCTGTGAATTGATTATGCGAAATGAGCCTCCGAAGATTCAAAGTGGTGAGTCGAGTCTAGCTCCAAAGATTTCAGTAGAGGAAGCCCAATTAGATTTCAAAAATTCTGCTCGCGTAATTTCTAACAACGTGCGGGCCTTTTATCCATCACCTAGTGCTTGGACACTTTTTCGTGGCGAGAAAATGAAGATCTCTCGAACAGGAAATATAGTAACTTCGTCAGATGTAACAAGCGGTGAAATCAGGGTAGATGCGAATTCTATAACAATCGGATGTGCCAACAATGAGTGCATTGAGATATTGGAACTCACTCCAGCCGGGAAACATGAAATGAGAGCGAGTGATTGGGCTAGAGGAGCGCGCATACTTCCAGGTGAAATCTTTGGTTGAGGCCCGTCGCAACACATTCAAGTCTCCCAAGCCGGATGCATCGCGTCTTCTAGCATTTGATCTTCTAACCGAAGTAAATCGAAATGGTGGTTTCTCAAATCTTCTTCTTCCACAAGCACTCTCTGCAAGCTCATTGGATGAACGCGATCGCTCATTCGTAACAGAATTGCTCTATGGGACTTTGCGAATGCAGGGTAAGCACGACTGGGTTCTGGCCCAGATTAGTGATCGCCCATGGAGTGAAGTTGATGCAGGAATCGTAGATATCGCCCGTATGGGTGTACACCAGATTCACGAGATGCGTGTACCGGATCATGCCGCCGTAGGTGCGACAGTAGAAGTTGCGCGTAAGCGAATAGGTGAATCGAAAGCGAGTTTCGTAAATGCATTGCTTAGAAATGTGACTCGGACATCTGTCGAAGATTGGTTCGCTCCTCTGGCATCGATAGCCGATCCTGTGGAGAGATTTTCTATTCAATATTCACATCCTCAGTGGATAATTTCGGCGTACTTTGATTTACTCAAAGACTGGGACGCAGTTGAATCTCTTCTCGCAATAAATAATGTCGCCGCTAAACCAACTCTCGTTTCATGGCCAGGTCGCTCTACTCAAAGTGAATTAATCGATCTTGGGGGAGTTGCAACGAAATTCTCTCACTACGGTGCGCACTTTGATGGTACTCCTGGTTCTCTTGAGATTATTCGACATCGAAATGCCGGAGTGCAAGATGAAGGCTCCCAATTAGTTTCGACAGTCTTCGCTTCAGCCGTAGCAGATAAAAGAAATTGGTTGGATCTTTGTGCGGGCCCTGGTGCTAAAGCTGCGTTGCTTTCAAGTTTTGCTAAAGTGAATGGCGCGGAGTTCACTGCAAATGAGGTGTCAACCCCAAGGGCTCAATTAGTAAAGCAAGTTGTTGCCGGCGCTCGGGTATGGGTTGGTGATGGGCGCGAAGTATCTACACATGGTGAAACTTTTGATGCAATCTTGATTGATGCGCCATGTACAGGACTTGGCGCGCTGAGACGTCGCCCTGAAGTTCGTTGGCGTAGAACGGTGCAAGATTTACGCGAACTAACTCAACTACAAAGAGAACTTTTAGAAGGCGCGTATAAGGTCTTGGAAGTAGATGGAATATTTGGATATGCGACATGTTCGCCTCATTTGGCTGAGACACAAGTTCAAGTGATGGATTTACTGAAATCCCATCCTGATTTAGAACAAATTCCAGTGGACGCTTTTATGCCAAAAAACTTAGAAGTAGCTACGCGTTCTGGATCGATGACCTTATGGACTCATATTCATGGAACAGATGCAATGTTCCTTGCGCTCTTCCGTAAAAAGAGTGAACTGAAACAGTAAGGTTATTTCATGTCCCGCGAAATTCGAATAACCCCATCGATTCTAAATGCTGATTTCTCGCGCCTTCAAGAAGAGATAAGCAAAATTGCCAGCGTCTCAGATCTTCTACATCTTGATGTAATGGACAATGTATTTGTCCCGAATTTTACATTTGATTTTGATTCCGCTTCCAAAATTATCAAAGAAAGTATCCTAGAAGTCGATGCGCATCTTATGGTTGCTGATGTGGATCAAATCGCTCCAACATATGCCGAAGCCGGTTGCGCAAGTGTGACCATTCATGCTGAAGCAACGAAAGATATTTCTGCGACCTTGCGTGCTATTCGAAAGATTGGAGCGCGTTCTGGATTAGCTCTCAAACCAACGACACAGATTGAGGATTATGTTGATTTCATCGATGACGTAGATATGTTTTTGATCATGACGGTGGAACCAGGTTTTGGCGGTCAAAAATTTATGGTGGATATGATGAGCAAGGTTTCGCGCACTCGCGCAATTATTGGTTCTAGACCTATATGGCTACAGGTCGATGGTGGTATTTCGACCGAGACTATTGAGATTGCCGCAGATGCAGGAGCAGATACTTTTGTCGCTGGCAGCGCCGTATTCAACGCCTCTGATCCTTCGGCAATGGTTGCTTCACTGCGAGAACTCGCATCAAAATCCTGATAGACCATAATGAATATTGACTCAATAATGGTCAATGTAAGCGGGTACTCCTCTAGTAAACTCACAGTATGAAAACATTCGAATCGCTATGGACTGAGTTATCCCAGATAGCGTTGACTCGTCCTGAGGGTTCAGGAACTGTAGCGGCCCTGGATGCAGGTGTTCACTCAATCGGTAAGAAGATTATTGAAGAGGCTGGTG